>NZ_JBFULE010000018.1:0-24918 GCF_056400485.1 Roseateles sp. P5_B10 | reverse complement strand
GAACTGGAGTCGGACACAAGCAGTCCCTGCGGACTGCTTGTGCCTACGGAAGGCCATGGGCCTCTGGCCCATGGCAGGCCCAGCGCTCGGCCCGGAATACCCCTTTTTCAGGTACCGCGAACACGCAATGGACAACTGAAATGATCCCCCCAAGAAAAATCCTCGCCGCCCCTCTGCTGGCCCTGCTGAGCGCCTGCATGACGGCGCCCACCGCGACGCCGCCGGCCGCCACGKCCATCCCCGCCGCCTGGCGCTCGCCGCTGCCCCACGGCGGCAGTACCGCGGCACTGACCCAATGGTGGGCGGCCTTCGAGGACCCGCAGCTGGCCCGCCTCATCGAGCGCGCCGAGAGCGGCAGCCCGACGCTGGCCCAGGCCGCCGCCCGCCGCCGCCAGGCCGAGGCCAGCGCCACCCAGGCCCGTGCCGCCCTGCTGCCGCAGCTGACGGCCAATGCCCAGGCCCAGCGCGGTCGCAACCTCAACGCCATCCCCGGCATCAGCAGCCAGGGCAGCGCCCAGTTCAACGCGAGCTGGGAGATCGACCTCTTCGGCGGCCAGCGCGCCGCCGCGGCGGCCGAGAATCTGCAGGCCCAGGCCGCGACGTCGGACTGGCATGCCGCACGCGTCAGCCTGGCCGCGGACGTGGCCCAGGCCTATGTGCAACTGCGCCTGGCCCAGGGCCACGAGGAATCCACGGCGCTGGACACCCGGTTTGCCGAACAGATTGCCGGCTGGGCGCGCGAGCAGCAGAAGGCCGGCCTGATGAGCGCCAGCGACGCGGCCATCCTGAACACCGAACGCGCCGCGGCCTCCGCCGCTCGCAGCCAGTGGCGGGCCGAGGCCCAGATCGCGCTGCAGAGCCTGGCCCTGCTGTGCGGCGAGCAGGCCCAGGCCCTGGCCAAGGAGCTGGCACCGCCGGCCATCGCCGACGAAAAGTTCGAGCTGCGYCGCAGCCAGCCCAAGGCGCCGGGCTTTGACGTCAGCGCTCTGCCCGCCCAGTTGCTGGCCCAGCGCCCCGACGTCGCCGCCGCCCACCAGCGCTGGCTGGCCGCCACCCAGCAGCAGCGCAGCGTCGAGGCCCAGCGCTGGCCGCAGCTCAGCCTCGGCGCCCTGGCCGGCGAGTCGCGGCTGCGCGTCGGCGGTGCCAGCAGCAGCGCTTCGATGTGGGCCGTCGGCCCGTCCCTGAGCCTGCCGCTGTTTGACGGCGGCCAGCGCAAGGCCCGTGCCGAAGGCGCCCAGGCCGCCGCCGACGAAGCCGCCGCGGCCCTGCAAGCCCGTTGGCAGATGGCCGTCGCCGAGGTGGAGGAGGCCCTGCAACGCGTGGCCGCCGGCGCCGAGCGCGAGCGCGAGATCGATGCCGTCAAGCGTGAATGGGAGGGCATCRCCCTGCGTTCCTTCTCCCAGGCCCAGGCCGGCCTGCAGAGCGGCGTGCAGCGCAACACCACCTTCCGCAACGCGCTGGTCGCCTACGACGCCGTGCTCAGCGTGCGCGCCGAGCACGCGCTGGCCTGGATCCGCCTTTACCGCAGCCTGGGTGGCGGCTGGACCGCCGACGCCCCCACGACGAACACGAACACCGCCTCCGCGCGCTGAACGCCATGAAGATCCGCATTCCTTTCCTGACCACCGCACTCACCGTCGCCCTCGCGGCGGCCTTTGTCGCCGCCCTGTCCAGCCCCGCCTTCGCCGCCGACGCCGCCAGCGCGGCGCCCAAGGCGGCGCTGACCGTCAAGCGCGTCGTCGCCCAGGCCGGCGCCTGGCCTCAGACCCTCGCCGGCACCGGCTCCATCGCCGCCTGGCAGGAGGTCGTCATCGGCGCCGAGATCGGCGGCCAGCGCCTGGCTGCGCTGCTGGTCGACGTGGGCGACCGCGTCAAGAAGGGCCAGTTGCTGGCCCGCTTGAGCCCCGGCACGCTGGAGACGGATCTCGCCGCCAGCAAGGCCGCGCTGCTG
The DNA here is from genome assembly GCF_056400485.1 of Roseateles sp. P5_B10. NCBI lineage: Bacteria > Pseudomonadati > Pseudomonadota > Betaproteobacteria > Burkholderiales > Sphaerotilaceae > Roseateles > Roseateles sp. P5_B10. The sequence continues at coordinate 22,967 of NZ_JBFULE010000018.1, read as the reverse complement.
GAGGCCGAGGCCTCGGCGCGTGAGGCGCATCAGACCGCCGAGCGCGTGAAAACGCTGCAGGGCAGCGAGGCGCTGTCGCCCCAGGCCATCGACCAGGCCCTGGCAGCCGACGCGGCCGCGCAGGCCCGCGTGGCTGCGGCCAGGGCGCGCGTGCAGGCCGACCAGCTGCGCCTGTCGTACACGCAGATCACGGCGCCCGACGACGGCGTCATCAACGCCCGCATCGCCACGCCCGGCGCCCTGGTGCAGCCGGGCCAGGAGCTGTTCCGCCTGCAACGCCAGGGCCGCCTGGAGTGGCGGGCCGAGGTGCCCGGCGCCGAGCTGGCGCAGCTGAAGATCGGCCAGACCGTGCGCGTGCAGCCCAGCGGTGCCCCGGCGCTGGAAGGCCGCATTCGCCGCGTCGCACCGCAGATCGATGCGCAGACCCGCAACGGCCTGGTCTATGTGGACCTGAAGGCCGGCGAGGCTTTGCGTGCTGGCCTGTTCGCCCGCRGCGACTTCGTGCTCGGCGAGAGCCAGGGACTGACGCTGCCGCAGACGGCGGTGCTGCTGCGCGATGGCTTCAGCTATGTCTTCCGCCTCGACGGCAGCAAGGTGCGCGAGCAGAAGGTGCAGCTCGGCCGCCGCGAAGGCAACCGCGTCGAGGTCAAGTCAGGTCTCGCCGCAGGAGCTGCCGTCGTCGAGTCGGGCGTGGGCTTCCTCGCAGACGGTGACACGGTTCGCGTGGCGCAGTAAGGAGACGCCACCATGTTCAACGTCTCCCGCTGGTCCATCGCCAACCCGGTGCCGGCCATCATGTTCTTCATCATGCTGACGGCGGCCGGGCTCTACGGCTTCAAGCAGATGAAGATCCAGCAGTTCCCCGACATCGAACTGCCCACCATCGTCGTCAGCGCCTCGCTGCCAGGCGCAGCACCCGCGCAGATGGAAACCGAGGTCGCCCGCAAGATCGAGAACTCGGTCGCCACGGCCCAAGGCGTCAAGCACATCTACACCAAGGTGCAGGACGGCATCGCCACCGTCACCGTCGAGTACCGCCTCGAGAAGCCGCTGCAGGAAGCCCTGGACGACACCCGCGACGCCGTCGCCAAGGTGCGCGCCGACCTGCCGGCYGATTTGCGCGACCCGGTCATCACCAAGATGAATCTGTCGGGCATGCCCATCCTGACCTACACGGTCTCGAGCAACCGCATGGACGACGAGGCCCTGTCCTGGTTCGTCGACAACCAGGTGACCAAGCGCATGCTGTCGGTGCGTGGCGTGGGCTCGGTGGCCCGCGTCGGTGGCGTCAGCCGCGAGCTGCGCGTGGAGATCGACCCCAGCCGCCTGCTGGCCCTGCGCGTCAGCGCCGCCGATGTGTCGCGCCAGTTGAAGCAGGTGCAGCAGGAGGCTCCCGGCGGCCGTGCGACGCTGGGCGGCTCCGAGCAGTCGCTGCGCACCATCGCGACCGTGCAGACGGCCGCCGAGCTGGCCGCGCTGAGCATCCCGCTGCCGGACGGCCGCCACGTGCGGCTGGACCAGGTCGCTGCCGTGACCGACACCCTGGGCGAGAAACGCGCCGGCGCCTTCCTGAACGGCAAGTCCGTCGTCGGCTTCGAGATCGTGCGCGCCAAGGGGGCCGGTGAGGTCGACGTGGCCGAGCGCATCCGCGCCGCGCTGGAAGAACTCAAGGCCGCCCACCCCGACATCACCGTCACCGAGGCCTTCAACTTCGTCGACCCCGTCATCGAGAACTACGACGGCAGCATGAAGCTGCTGCTGGAAGGCGCAGCGCTGGCCGTGCTGGTGGTCTTCCTGTTCCTGCGCGACTGGCGTGCCACCTTCGTCAGCGCCGTGGCCCTGCCGCTGTCGGCGATTCCGGCCTTCCTCATCATGTACTGGATGGGCTTCACGCTGAACGTCGTGACGCTGCTGTCGCTATCCCTCGTCATCGGCGTGCTGGTGGACGACGCCATCGTCGAGATCGAGAACATCATGCGCCACCTGACCATGGGCAAGACGCCGCTGGAAGCCGCCCGCGAGGCGGCTGACGAGATCGGCCTGGCCGTCATCGCGACCACCTTCACGCTGATCGCCGTCTTCCTGCCCACCGCCTTCATGAGCGGCGTGGTCGGCAAGTTCTTCGTGCAGTTCGGCTGGACGGCCTCCATCGCCGTGTTCTTCTCCCTCGTCGTCGCCCGCATGCTGACGCCGATGATGGCCGCCTACATCCTGAAGGCACCCAAGAAGCAGCACAAGGAACCGTTCTGGATGGCGACCTATCTGGGCTGGGCACGCTGGGCCTTCACGCACAAGGGCAAGACCCTGGCCATCGCCGCGGTCTTCGGCGTGGCCGCCTGCACGCCGCTGTTCATGGGCGCCATCCCCGGCGCCTTCATCCCGCCGGACGACCTCAGCCAGACGCAGATCAGCATCGAGCTGCCGCCGGGCAGCACGTATGAGCAGACTGCGGCAATAGCCGAGCAGGCGCGCGCCGCCGCGGCCGCGCACAAACAGGTCAGGCTGGTCTACACGGCCGTCGGCGGCGGTAGCGCAGGGGGCGACCCGTTCGCGATGAGCGGTGCGGCGGAGGTCCGCAAGGCAACCCTCACGCTGAACCTGACGGCGCGCCACGAGCGCCGCGGCATCAGCAAGCAACAGATCGAGCGCGAACTGCGCGAGAAGCTGGAGAACATCGCCGGCGCCCGCATCAAGGTGACCTTCGGCGGCTCCAACGACAAATACCAGCTCGTGCTGGCCGGCGAGGACGGCGAAGCGCTGGCGGCCCATGCGGCCAAGGTCGAGAAGGAGCTGCGCGCCCTGCCCGGCATCGGCCAGGTGACGAGCAGCTCCAGCCTGCAGCGCCCCGAGCTCATCGTGCGCCCCGACGCGGCGCGCGCGGCCGACCTGGGCGTGTCCACCGCGGCGATTGCCGACACGCTGCGCATCGCCACGGCCGGCGACTACGACCAGTTCCTGCCCAAGCTCAACCTCAGCCAACGCCAGGTGCCCATCGTCGTGCGCCTGCCCGACGCGGCCCGCGCCGACCTGGCCCTGCTCGGCCAGCTGACCGTGCCGGGCACGCATGGCCCGGTGCCGCTGCAGCAGGTGGCCGAGCTGACGGTGACCAGCGGCCCGGCCCAGATCGACCGCTTCGACCGCCTGCGCAACGTCAACTTCGAGATCGAGCTGAACGGCATGCCGCTGAGCGAGGTGCAGGCGGCCGCCGCGGCCCTGCCCAGCATCGCCAACCTGCCGCCGGGTGTGAGCAAGGCCGAGATCGGCGACGCCGAGGCCTTTGCCGAACTGGGCCAGGGCTTTGCGCTGGCGATGGGCACGGGCGTGGCCTGCATCTACATCGTGCTGGTGCTGCTCTTCCACGCCTGGGTGCAGCCGGTGACCATCCTGGGTGCCCTGGTGCTGTCCATCCCGGGCGCCATCCTGGCGCTTTTCGTGACCGGCACTGACCTGTCCATGCCGGCCATGATCGGCATGATCATGCTGATGGGCATCGCGACCAAGAACTCCATCCTGCTGGTGGAATACGCCATCGTCGCCCAGCGCGAGCAGGGGCTGACGCGCCTGGAGGCGCTGCTGGATGCCTGCCACAAGCGCGCCCGGCCCATCGTCATGACGACGCTGGCCATGGGCGCAGGCATGATGCCCATCGCGCTGGGCTTCGGCACCGACCCAAGCTTTCGCGCGCCGATGGCCATCGTCGTCATCGGCGGGCTGATCACCAGCACCTTCCTGAGCCTGCTGGTGATTCCGGTGCTCTACGAAGTGGTGGACGACTTCATTCAGCGCGTCAGCCGAAAGAAAAAGGCGCAGCCGGAAGGAAAAGAAGGCGCCGTCAGCTCAGCTTGAACACGGCCACTGATTGAGATAAGTCGTCGGCCTGCTGCTGCAGGCTGGCGGCCGCCGCGGCGGATTCTTCGACAAGCGCGGCGTTTTGCTGCGTCATCTGGTCGAGGCTGGGGATGGCCTGGCCGATCTGGCCGATGCCGGTGCTCTGTTCGCCGGTGGCGAGGCTGATCTCTGACACGATGGAGCTGACCCGCGCGATGGCGTCAATGATCTCGTGCATGGTCTGGCCCGCGCGGGCCACCAGCGCGGTGCCGCTGTCCACGCTCTCGCCGCTGCTGAGGATCAAGCCCTTGATCTCCTTGGCGGCCTCGGCCGAGCGCTGGGCCAGCGTGCGCACCTCGCCAGCAACAACGGCAAAGCCACGGCCCTGCTCGCCCGCCCGCGCGGCTTCCACGGCCGCGTTCAGCGCCAGGATATTGGTCTGGAAGGCGATGCCATCAATGACGGAAATGATGTCGCCGATCTTGGTTGACGACGCACTGATGCGGCCCATGGTCTGCACGACCTCGTCCACCACCGCGCCGCCGCGGCGCGCCACCTCGGCGGCGTCCGTGGCCAGCTTGTTGGCCTGGCGCGCGGATTCGGCGTTGTGCGTGACGCTGGCCGTCAACTCCTCCATTGCCGAGGCCGTCTCCTGCAGGTTGGACGCGGCCTGCTCCGTGYGGTTGCTGAGATCCTGGCTGCCGATGGCCACCTCGCGTGAGGCGGTGGCGATGCTGTCGGTGCTGCTGCGCACGCCGGTGACAACCTCGGCCAGCGAGTCCTGCATGCCTTGCACGCCGCGCATCAGCGCGGCGGTCTCATCGCGGCCCTCGGCCCGCACGGGCTGGCTCAGGTCACGACCGGCAATGCGCTGGGCGCTGAGGATGGCGCGGGCCAGGGGCTCCAGGATGGAGCGGATGTTGAAGAAGGTGTAGGTGCCGATGACCAGCACACCGCCAATGATGACCAGCGTCAGGTCCATGCGGATGGCCTTCTCCTGCTGGTCGAGCACCGCAACCTCCTCGGCCGAATGCTTGTCGACCTTCTCGGTCATCTCGGCGAGCGACTTGTCCATCGACCGCACCGTGCCCTTGATCGGCTCCATCGCCTGATTGGCCGCCGCGGTGTCGCTGAATTCGCCCTTGGCCACGCGCTCGGCAATGCCGTTGAAGCCGCTGCGGTAGTCCTGCAACAGCTTGATGAGCTCGGCCGGCATCTGCTTGACGTCGGGCGCGATGTCCAGCTTGGCGACCTTGTTCAGACTGGTAGAAACCTTCTCATAGGTTTCGCCCCATTCCTTGCGGTAGCGCTCGACGGCCTTGGCGTCCGCAAGGTTGATGAGCAAGTCCTTCTCGTAGCGCCGCAGGTTGCCGACGCCGGCGCGTATGTGGGCCAGTTGAGTCAGAGACTCGACGTCGTTGTCGAGGTAGTGAACGAACTTCGCCTTGGCCAGCGACAGGCTCCACAGCCCGTGCAGGCCGATCACCAGCATCGCCGCGATGGCGAGGCCCGCCAGTGCATAGAGCCGCGCCTTGATCGTGAAATTGCTGAGCTTCATCGCCACTCCTCACCACGAACGCAAGCCGCAACGGGCGGCACCGTCGTCCCTCGCAGCCGCAGCCTGTCGACCCAGGAATGATCACAGCGGCGTGATTTATTAGAGGTCGTGGCGCGAGCCTAGTCCTTTGTCAGGCGGCCGCCAAGGGGCTCAAGCCCCCGGGGTGGCGTCAGGCGACCACAGCTCACGCATGGCTGCCTCGAAGGCATCCCCCACCCGGGTGGGGGCCCGCCACGGCCGGGCCCGGCCGGCCACCCAGACCGACTGCCAGGGCGAGCCGTTGCTGCCAAAGACGACAGCATCCAGCAAGGCTTCGTCGGGCAGGCCACGCAGCGCATCGGCGTCGCGATTCAGCACCAGGGCGTCGGCGCGGGCGCCGGGCGTCAGGCCCCAGGCCGCGAAACCGGCAGCGCGGGCGCCACCTTGGACGGCAGCATCGAAGAGCCTGGCCGCGCTGGACGGTTGGCTGCCGGGCGCCGACGCGACATTGCGCTGGCGCAAGGTCAGGCGCTGGCCGTACTCCAGCCAGCGCAGCTCCTCCACCCAGCCGCGCGTGACCTGGCTGTCCGAGCCCACCGTCAGCGGCACCCCACCCGCCAGCCAGCGCGGCAGGTCGGCCAGGCCGTCACCCAGGTTGGCTTCGGTGCCGGGGCAGATGACGATGCCGGCGCCGCTGCGGGCGACGGACTCGATCTCGGCCGGTTCAGCATGGGTGGCATGGACCAGCTGCCAGCGCGGATCCAGATGACCCTCGTCCGCCAACCACTGGATGGGGCGGCGGCCGGTCGCAGCGAGGCAGTCGGCCACCTCGGCCGTCTGCTCGGCCACGTGGATGTGGATGGGCAGGTCGGCCGCGCCGGCCAGATCCCGCAGGCGGGCGATGTCGCGCGGCGAGGCGCCGCGCAGCGAATGCAAGGCCACGCCGGCATTCACGCGCGGCAGGCCGGCGGCCAAGACGCGCTGGCTGGCGCGCCAGACCCAGTCGGCATCGGCGGCAAAGCGGTGCTGGTCGGGTCTCAGGTCCGTGTTCGACGCATTCACACCGAAGCCGCTGCGCGTGTAGACGACCGGCAGCAGCGTCAGGCCGATGCCGACGTCCTCGGCCGCCTCGGCCAAGGCCCAGGCCATCGCCAATTCGTCTTCGAAGTGCTGGCCTTGCGCGGGGTGGTGCAGGTAATGGAACTCGCAGACCTGGGTGTAGCCACCGCGAAGCATTTCGGCATAGAGCTGGCTGGCGACCGCGCGCAGTTGCTCGGGCGAGATGCGCAGGGCCAGGGCATACATGCGGTCGCGCCAACTCCAGAAGTCGTCCTGCCCGGCGTCGCGGCGCTCGGCCAGCCCGACGAAAGCACGCTGGAAGGCGTGGCTGTGGGCATTGACGAGGCTGGGGATGACCGGGCCGCCGAGCTTCTCCGCGTCTGGCGGTGCCGACAGGTTGACCGTAATCTCCGACCAATGGCCATTCGCGTCGACGCTGAGCAGCACGTCGCGCTGCCAACGGCCATCCACCCAGGCCAGGCTGGCGTGCAGTCGCTTCAAGGCTGCCATGCGAGCATCTCTTTCAACATCTTTTCGATCAACGGCGCCACGTCAGTCGCCAGGGCGTTGTCGTAGGCACCCGAGGGCTGCGCTGCCTCGTTCATGTAGCAACGCTGGCACATCTCCAGCTGAACCGCGTGCACCCCGTCGCCCGGGCGGCCATAGTGGCGAGTGATGTAGCCGCCCTTGAAGCGGCCGTTGACGACCTGGCTGAATTGCCGCTGGCTGGCCAGCAGCGCGGCCAGGCGGTCGGTGATGGCCGGCGCGCAGGAAGCGCCATCGGCCGTACCGAGGTTGAGGGCCGGCAACTCGCCGTCGAACAGCCAGGGCAGCTCGGAGCGGATGCTGTGGCCGTCAAAGAGCAATGCATGGCCGTGTTCGGCGCGCAGGCGTGTCAGCTCGGCCGCCAGCGCCTCGTGATACGGCTGCCAATAAGCCTCGCGGCGCGCGGCGATCTCGATGGCGTCCGGCTCGGTGCCGTCGACGTAAAGAGGGTCGTCGGTGAAGAAACGGGTCGGCACCAGGCCGGTGCCTCCCGAAGCGCCGGGATAGAGAGGCTGATCGTCGGGTGGCCGGTTCAGGTCGATGACGTAGCGGCTGTAGCGCGGCACGATGAGGCTGGCGCCCAGCGCTGATGCCAGCGGGCCGTAAAGGCGCTCCAGGTGCCAGTCGCTGTCCTCGCTGGCCAGGGCGCGCGGCACCAGGCGCTTGGCCAGCTCGGGCGGAATCTCCGTGCCGACATGCGGCAGGCTGATCAACAGCGGCGCGCGGCCCTGCTGCAGGCGATAGACGCTCATGACCCTCCCTGATTTCCTTGGAAGACCCGTTCTTTCAGCGGGTTATGCCCAAAGCATGCTGCCAGCTCGCGGGGGTGCGCGCTATCCCAGACACAGAAGTCGGCGCGCTGGCCAGCCACGAGCTGACCACGGTCGGTCAGGCCCAAGGCACGGGCGCCGTTGACGGTCAGGCCGCGCAGCGCCTCCTCGGGTGTCAGGCGGAACAGCACGCAGGCCATGTTCAACATCAGCAGCGGCGACAGCGTCGGCGAGCTGCCGGGGTTGTGGTCGGTGGCGATGGCAATGGGCACGCCGGCCTCGCGCAGCGCGGCAATCGGCGGCAACTGGGTTTCGCGCAACGCATAGAAGGCGCCGGGCAGCAGCACCGCGACGGTGCCCGCCTCGGCCATGGCCCGAACACCGGCCGGGCTGAGGAACTCAAGGTGGTCGCAGCTCAGCGCTCGGTAACGGGCCGCGAGCTGGGTGCCGCCCTGGTCACTGAGCTGCTCGGCGTGCAGCTTGACCGGCAGGTTCAGCCGCTGCGCTGCGTCGAACACGCGCGCGACCTGGGCCGGGTTGAAGGCAATGTGCTCGCAGAAGGCGTCGACCGCATCGACGAGGCCGGCCTCATACAGGTCGGGCAGCCACAGGCAGGCAGCGGCGATGTAGTCGTCGGCATCTGCGAACTCGGGCGGCAGGGCATGGGCGGCGAGATAGGTCGTGCGCACGTCGATGCCCAGGCCTTGGAGCTGGCGCGCGACGCGCAGCATGCGCGCCTCGGTGGCGGCGTCCAGTCCGTAGCCGGACTTGACCTCCAACGTCGTGACGCCCTCGCGGATGAGGGCCTGGGCGCGCTTGCGGGCGGCGGCCAACAGCTCGGCCTCGCTCGCCGCACGTGTCGCCGCGACCGTGGAGCGGATGCCGCCACCAGCCTTGGCGATGTCGGCATAGCTCGCGCCATGCAGCCGCTGCTCGAACTCGTTGGCGCGGCTGCCGCCGTAGACGAGATGGGTGTGGCAGTCCACCAGCCCCGGCGTGACAAGGGCACCATGCAGTTCGATGGTCTGCTCGGCCGCAGGAGCCTCGGCGCTCGGGCCGACCCAGCGCAGCAGGCCGTCCTCGACCAACAGGGCGCCGTCGTCGATCAGGCTCCAGCCGCGCTCGCCGGCCAGCGTCGCAAGAACCCCGCCGCGCCATAGCTTCATGTATCGGGGCCCCAGGTCAACCACCAGGCATTGCCCTCGCCCGTGAAAACGCAGCTCTGCGCCACCGGGTCCTCACACCAGGCCAGCGTCAACGGCGCCATCGGCATCGCGCGGTGGCCATGCTCGAGCAGGCCGCCATTGACGGTGAACAGGCCCACCCAAGGCGTCTTGGGCAACAGCACATGGTGGGCCGATTCGACCTCCAGGTTGCCGCGCCTCTCCATCACGTTGAAGACATCGGTCTCACCCTTGATGAGCTCGGCCTCGGGGGCGAGGCCACCGTCGAAACGCAGCGGCTCGTCGCCGATGCTCTGCGGCCAGTCGAACAGGCGCAGGCCCGCGCCGCCGATGACGGCCAGCCAGCGGTGCACGCCGGGGAAGGCCGAGAACGGCCCGTCACGCTCGACACGCGCGACGCTGACGCGGACTGCCCAGTCATGGGCGTGCGGCCAGGCGAGCAGCTCGCGCGTGGTGCCGCCCGTGTTTTTCCAGGCCTGCGGCTGCACGTCGGCCGCGCTGACCCTGCTCCAACTCATGTTCTTTTCCTTGCGCTCAAGCCCGCTTCACGGGAGTGGAGCATTTTCCGCAGCTCTGTGCGGCGCAGCTCATGCCGCGAAGCTCCCTTGCAATTGGTAACGTGCTCCGGGGTGGGTCAGTTTCACGCTGGTTACGGCAACACCGCGGCTGTAAGTGATGCGTTTGACGACCAGGCAGGGGGCGCGGCGGTTGATGCCGAGCAGCTTGGCTTCAACCTCGCCGGGCAGGGCCGCCTCGATCATGTAGCGCGCTTCGGACAGCGGCGCCACCTCCAGCAGGTAATGCGTCGGCGTGATGCGCGTGAAATCCTGTGAAAGATAGTCGGGCGCACTGGCCGGGTTGACGGCACGCTCCTCGCACTGGATGGCCACGCCGTTCTCCAGGTGCACGATGAGGCTGAGGAAGACGGGCGCACCACGCTTGAGGCCGAGCTCGGCCGCCTGCTGCGGCGTCGCCTTGCCCTTCAACAGCGCATGCACGCGCGCTTCGTGCATGCCGCCGCGCTCGAGGATCTCCTCATGCACGTCACGCACATTCAGCGTCGACGAGATGCGATGCAGCTGGGCGACGAAGCTGCCCACGCCCTGGACGCGCTCGATCAGCCCTTCCTGCACTAGCTCGCGCAACGCCCGGTTCACCGTCATGCGGCTGACTTCGAACTGGGCGACAAGAGCGCCTTCGCTGGGCAGCAGATCGCCGGCCACCCAGTGGCTGCTGGCGATGCCTTCGCGCAGATGGTTCTTGACCTTGAGGTACTGGGGTTCGGGGCTGGCCGGGCTTCTGGGCATGGGCGCCATCCTAGTTGACTTGACTTGTATAGACAACTAGAGTTCGCGGCACTTTCAGGAGTACCCGATGTCAGCCCTGCCCCGCCCTGTCAAAGCGCCCACCGGCACCCAGCTCAGCTGCAAGAGCTGGCTGACCGAGGCTGCCTACCGCATGCTGCAAAACAACCTCGACCCCGCCGTGGCCGAGAACCCGGACGCGCTGGTGGTCTACGGCGGCATCGGCAAGGCGGCGCGCAACTGGGAGGCGTTCGACGCGATCTGCAAGTCGCTGCGCGAACTCAACGACGACGAGACGCTGCTGATCCAGTCCGGCAAGCCGGTCGGCGTGTTCCGCACCCACCCGGACGCGCCGCGGGTGCTGCTGGCCAACTCCAACCTCGTACCGGCCTGGGCCACGTGGGAGCACTTCCACGAGCTGGATCGCAAGGGCCTGATGATGTACGGCCAGATGACGGCTGGCAGCTGGATCTACATCGGCAGCCAGGGCATCGTGCAGGGCACCTACGAGACCTTCGCCGAGGCCGCCCGCCAGCATTACGGCGGCGTGGCCAAGGGCCGCTGGGTGCTGACCGCGGGCCTGGGCGGCATGGGCGGCGCCCAGCCGCTGGCCGCCACCTTCGCGGGCTTTTGCTCGCTGAACATCGAATGCCAGCAGTCGCGCATCGACTTCCGTCTGAAGACCCGTTATGTCGACGAGCAGGCCTTCGATCTGGACGACGCGCTGGACCGCATCGCCAAGTACACGGCCGCCGGCGAGGCCAAGTCCATCGCGCTGCTGGGCAATGCGGCGCGGCTGATCCCGCAGCTTGCCGAGCGCTGCAAGCAGGGCACGGCCATCAGGCCCGATCTCGTCACCGACCAGACCTCGGCGCACGACCTCATCCACGGCTATCTGCCGGCCGGCTGGAGCGTGGAGCAGTGGAAGGCCGCAGCAGCCGACCCGGCCCAGCACGCCGAGCTGAAGGCGGCCGCCGCCAAGAGCTGCGCCGACCATGTGAAGGGCATGCTGGCCTTCCAGCAACTGGGCATCCCGACGGTGGACTACGGCAACAACATCCGCCAGGTCGCGCTGGACCAGGGCGTGGCCAACGCCTTCGACTTCCCCGGCTTCGTGCCCGCCTATGTGCGGCCGCTGTTCTGCGAGGGCAAGGGCCCGTTCCGCTGGGTGGCGCTGTCGGGCGACCCCGAGGACATCCGCAAGACCGACGCCAAGCTGAAGGAGTTATTCCCCCGGCATGAAGCCCTGCACCGCTGGCTGGACATGGCCGCCGAGCGCATCGCCTTCCAGGGTCTGCCCGCGCGCATCTGCTGGTTGGGGCTGGGCGAGCGCCACCTCGCGGGCCTGGCCTTCAACGAGATGGTCAAGAGCGGCGAGCTGAAGGCGCCCATCGTCATCGGCCGCGACCACCTGGACAGCGGCTCCGTCGCCAGCCCCAACCGCGAGACCGAAGGCATGAAGGACGGCTCGGACGCCGTATCCGACTGGCCGTTGCTGAACGCACTGCTGAACACGGCTGGCGGCGCCACCTGGGTGTCGCTGCACCACGGTGGCGGCGTGGGCATGGGCTACTCGCAGCATTCCGGCGTCGTCATCGTCTGCGATGGCACCGACGCGGCCGCGAAGCGCATTTCGCGCGTGCTGTGGAACGACCCGGCCACCGGCGTCATGCGCCACGCCGACGCGGGCTACGACACCGCCGTCGACTGCGCGAAGAAGAACGAACTGAACCTGCCTTCCCTGTGAAGTCTTCTATGAAACTCATCCCCGGACAACTGACGCTCGATCAACTCGCCGACATCGCCGCCGGCCGCGCTGCGCTGCAGCTCGACGACTGGCGTGCCGTCGACAAGAGCGCCGCCCTGGTCGCTGCCGCCGCCGCGGGCGATGCGCCCGTCTATGGCGTCAACACAGGATTCGGCAAGCTGGCGAGCACGCGCATTGCCAAGGACCAGCTCGCGGCACTGCAGCTCAACCTGATCCGCAGCCACGCGGTGGGCGTCGGCGCGCCGATGTCGCCCGAGGTCGTGCGCCTGATGCTGGCCACCAAGGCGGGCAGCCTGGCGCGGGGCTTCTCCGGCGTACGCCGCGAGGTCGTGCAAGCCCTGCTGGATGCGCTCAGCGCCGGCTTCGTCCCCTATGTGCCCTGCCAGGGATCGGTGGGCGCCAGTGGAGACCTGGCGCCACTGGCTCACCTCACACTCGCGCTGATGGGAGAAGGCGAGGCGCTGGTGGCCGGCAAACGCATTCCGGCGCGCGACGAACTGGCCCGCCTGGAGCTGCGACCACTGACGTTGGCCGCCAAGGAGGGCCTGGCCCTCATCAACGGCACGCAGGCCAGCACGGCCCTGGCCCTGCACGCGCTGCTGCGCTTCGAGGGCCTGTTCGCCACGGCCCTGGCCAGCGGCGCGATGACGCTGGACGCGGCACGCGGCAGTGACGGCCCCTTCGACGCCCGCATCCACGAGGTGCGCGGCCAGCCGGGCCAGATCGAGGTCGCCGGCGTCTACCGCGAGCTGCTCGCCGGCAGCGCCATCCGCCAGTCGCACCGCGAGGGCGACGAGCGCGTGCAGGACCCGTATTGCCTGCGCTGCCAGCCTCAGGTCATGGGCGCCTGCCTGGACCAGGCCCGCCACACCGCCGGCGTGCTGGTGCGCGAGGCCAATGCCGTCACCGACAACCCGCTGGTGTTCGACGACGTGATGATCTCGGGCGGCAACTTCCACGCCGAGCCGGTGGCCTTCGCGGCCGACAACCTGGCCCTGGCCATCGCCGAGGTGGGCGCGATTGCCGAGCGCCGCATCGCCATGCTGATCGACCCGGCCATCTCGCGCCTGCCGCCCTTCCTGACGGCCGACGCCGGCCTGCACAGCGGCTTCATGATTGCCCACGTGACGGCCGCAGCCCTGGCCAGCGAGAACAAGAGCCTGGCCCACCCGGCCAGTGTGGACAGCCTGCCGACCAGTGCCAACCAGGAGGATCACGTGTCGATGGCCACCTTCGCCGCGCGCCGCCTGCACGCCATGATCGACAACACCGCCCACATCGTTGCCATCGAACTGCTGGCCGCGGCCCAGGGCATCGACTTCCTGCGTCCGCTGCAGAGTTCGGCGCCGGTGGAGGCCCTGCACACGCGGCTGCGCGCCGACTGCGCCAGCAGCCCGGCCGATCACTACCTTGCGCCGGACATCGAGCGCGCGGCCGCATTGGTGCAGGCCGGAGCGCTCAGGGCCGAGCACGCGCCGGGTTTCGCTCAGTAGCGCCCCGCCGCGCCTGCGACGCGCAGGAACACGTAGGCAAACCACACGACGACGGCCTTGTGCAGCAAGGCGCGCAGGCCGGTACCGGCACGCTCGCCGACGCGCTGCGAGACCGCGATGGCGGCCTCGATCTCGCTGGCGAGTTGAACCGCGAAGCCGGCGTCCTGCACGACGACGTTGGCCTCCAGGTTGACCAGCAGTGACAGCGGGTCGATGTTGGAGCTGCCGACCGTGGCCCACTGGCCGTCGACGACGGCGACCTTGGCATGCAGGAAGGCTGGCGTGTACTCGTAGATCTCGACGCCATGGCCGAGCAGGTCCGCATACAGCGCTTCGGCAGCCCAGCCCGCGATCCGGTAATCCAGCTTGCCTTGCAGGAGCAGGCGCACGCGCACGCCGCGGTCAGCGGCGCGGCGCAGGGCATGGCGAATGCGTTGACCGGGATAGAAATAAGGGCAGACCACGTCGACGCTCTCGCGGGCGTCGGTGATGGCATCGGCATAGGCATGCTCGATGGTGCGGCGCCGGCGCAGGTTGTCGCGCAGCACGAAGGCGGCGCGGACCGGTTGCAGATGCGACACCGGCTCGCCCAGCCGCTGCGGCCCACGCCAGAGCTGAGTCACCCAGAGGCCGAAACGGCGCCGCAACGGCACGTAGTCGATAAGCGCATCGTCGAACTCCCGGCCCAGCCAGGCGCGTGACCAGATCGAACGCACGCTCTGCGCGACCAGGTCAACGAGGCCGCCACTCACCTGCACGGCGAAGTCCAGCCGCGGCAGCTCGGTGACGCCATGGTGCATGTCCAGGCGATCATCGATGACGTTGATGCCGCCGACGAAGGCCTGCTCGCCATCGACAACGCAAAGCTTCTGGTGCAGGCGGCGCAACTGGCCCGGCTGGAACCAGCGCCACCAGCGATCCATGGGCCGGAACACCGCCAGGGCCACGCCGCTGCCGGCAAAGCGCTCGCGCAGCGTCCTGATGCTGGCGTTGCTGCCGAAGCCATCGACGACGAGGCGCACGCGCACGCCACGCTGATCCGCCGCAATCAAGGCATCGGCCAGGGCCAGCGAGGTGGCGTCGTGATGAAAGATATAGGTCGCCAGCCAGACCTCGCGGCTCGCGCCGTGGATGGCTGCATGCATGCGCGGGAAAAGCTGATCGCCGCCGCGCAGCAGTTCGACCTCGTTGCCACCGACGAAGCCGGGGTCGGCGGCCTGGTGGCGTCGGCGCCGCCTCGACCCCAGGCGCCTCATTCGAGGGCCAGCTCCACGATCAGCGGCAGGTGGTCTGACATGCGCGACCAGCTCGGGCCGCGCGGCACCTGAACGCCGGTGCAGCGCAGGCCACGCATGTAGACGCGGTCCAGCGCGAACACGGGCAGGCGCGATGGAAAGGTGGGGGCCCGAGTCCGCCCGTGCGGTGCCGTCGCGCGACGCAGGCCGTGGGCACGCATGGGCGTGTCCAGACGCTCACCCCAGTCGTTGTAGTCGCCGGCAACAAGGAACGGCGCGCCCTCGGGTACGTTGTCGCGCACAAAGCTGGCGAGGCGGTCGACCTGGCGCATGCGGCTGGAATGAATCAACCCGAAATGCGCGACGACGACGTGCACGACCGTGCCATGCCAGTGCACCGGCACATGCAGCAGGCCGCGTTGCTCCAGGGAGTGGTCCGACACGTCGTGGTGGCCGATGTCGCCCATGGGCCAGCGCGACAGCAGCGCGTTGCCATGCTCGCCGAACTTGGTCGTTGCATTGGTACGGTAGGCCACCTCATAGCCTTCGGGGGCGAGGAACTCGGCCTGGCCCTTCTCGGGCCAACCGAACCAGGTGCGGTCGAAGTAAGCGGCTTCGCGGTGATGGAACAGACGCACCTCCTGCAGGCAGACGAGGTCGGCGTCCATGGCCTCCACACCCATCTGCAGGTTGTGGATCTCCAGGCGCTTTGCCGGCCCGAGGCCGCGCACGCCCTTGTGGATGTTGTAGGTGGCCACGCGCAGCACTTCGCCGGGCGGGTGAGGGGTGGGGCGGGCGACGGATCTCATGGCATCTCAGCGGCGTGCGGCCGCCCGAAGCCGCTGAGCGCCCCCTCGGGGGGCAGCGAACGGAGTGAGCGTGGGGGCTTCATAAGATTGCGGCGCTGAAGCGGGGCAGTTGCAGCACGGCTTCGGCGTTGGATGGTGAGAAGCAGCGGTCGGCCGCCTCATGCCAGGGCAGCCAGAGCCACGATAGATGCTCGCGCGGAGCCAGTACCGGCGTCAACGCCTCAGGCAGTTGTAGGCCGAAGACGTGTTCGGTATTGCGCGTGACGCCCGGGGCGTAGCGATGGCGCCAGTGAGGGTAAATCTCGTAAACATTGGCGAGATGCCAGTCGCGCAGCTCACCGCCCAATGCGGCGATGTCGAAGCCCGTTTCCTCCAGCACCTCTCGGCGTGCGGTCTCTGCGGGCGCCTCGTCGGGAGTGTCCTTGGAGCCCGTGACGCTCTGCCAGTAGCCGGGATGGTCAGCGCGCTCGATGAGCAGGACCTGCAGGTCCGGCGTGTGGATGACGACGAGGACGGACTCGGGGATCTTGAAGGGCTTGGCCGGGGGCATGCGGCCAGCATAGCGCCGGCCAAGCCCATGAAGAATCAGGTCTTCTTGCGCCGCGCCACCTCGGGCGGCAGCTCCTTGGCCTGCAGCTCGCGCACCTGGGCGACGAGCTGGTTGTGGGCGTCCAGGAAGGCCGCGGCAATGACCTTGCCTTCGTTGGAATTGCTCCAGCCCGCGCCGGCCGCGCCACCGAGCTTGCCCAGCACGGCGCCGCCGACGCCCAGGTCGGCCACCTCGACCGAACCGGTGGACGCAGCGACCTGCTCGGTGGTCTCGTTATCGGTCAGCAGCAGGGCTGCCTGGGCCTGCTTGAGCTTGACCTGCTCGGCCGCGCCGACGAGTTTGTTCAGATAGGGAATGGCCTGCAGGATGCCGCCGATCTGGCGGCCCGCGTCCTGCTCGCTGAAGGTGAGGCTGGGTGTCAGGCTGTACTGAGCCTCATAGCCCTTGCCCTTGCTCACCGTGTTGCCCTGCTGGCGCAGGATGCCGGCTTCCTTGAGTTCCTGCTCGCGCACGGTCGCCTTGAGGCCGGCGGCGCGGTCGACAACCCGGAAGCAGCCGCTCTGCTGGGCCAGCAGGCGCACCAGGGGCACGGGGCTGGACGGCAGCTGGTAGCTGCTGGAGTAGGCATAGCCGTTGGGGTTCTCGACCAGGGCCAGCGTCGCAACGGGTGCATCACATTTGACGAGCTCGCGGCTGGCCTTGTGGGCGCCGGCCGGGCCGGCCGAGCCGCTGATGACCGAGCCTCCATCGCCCAGCGTGGTAGACGATTTGCCGCAGCCGACGAGCAGCAGCGCGACAACGGGAAGAGCGAGCAAGGGGCGGATGTTCATCGGCGGGAGTCTGCCTTGCCCCTCACGCCGACCCGTCCCAGGAAAGCGGGACGGCCGGACGCCCTCTCCCCCGGGCCTGCGGGGGCGCCATCAAGAAAAAAGCCTCGCGACCGCGAGGCTTTTGGTGCCGGAGCCGTGCGGGCTTACTGCGCCGCAGCCGCCGAATTGCGCAGGCGGATGTGCAGCTCGCGCAGCTGCTTTTCGTCCACCAGCGACGGCGCGCCGGTCAGCAGGCACTGGGCGCGCTGGGTCTTGGGGAAGGCGATGACGTCGCGGATGGACTCGGCCTTGGTCATCATCGTGACGATGCGGTCCAGGCCGAAAGCCAGGCCGCCGTGCGGGGGCGCACCGTACTGCAGCGCGTCCAGCAGGAAACCGAACTTGATGCGCTGGTCTTCCGCGCTGATGTTGAGCGCCTCGAAGACCTTGGCCTGCACCTCGGCACGGTGGATACGCACCGAGCCGCCGCCCAGCTCCCAGCCGTTGAGCACCATGTCGTAAGCCTTGGCGATGCACTTGCCCGGGTCCGACGTCATCAGGTCCTCGTGGCCGTCCTTGGGTGCCGTGAACGGGTGGTGAACGGCCGCCCAACGGTTGTTCTCCTCGTCGTGCTCGAACATCGGGAAGTCGACCACCCACAGCGGCGCCCAGACGTCGTTGAACAGGCCGTTGGCCTTGCCGAACTCGCTGTGGCCGACCTTCAGGCGCAGCGCACCGATGGCGTCGTTGACGACCTTGGCCTTGTCTGCGCCGAAGAACAACAGGTCGCCGTCCTGGGCGCCGGTGCGCTTCAGGATCTCGGCGACGGCTTCGTCGTGCAGGTTCTTGACGATGGGCGACTGCAGGCCTTCGCGGCCCTTGGCCACTTCGTTGACCTTGACCCAGGCCAGGCCCTTGGCGCCGTAGATCTTGACGAACTCGGTGTAGGCGTCGATCTCGCCGCGGCTCATGGACGCGCCCTTGGGCACGCGCAGCGCGACGACGCGGCCGCCCGGCGTGGTGGCCGGGCCGCTGAACACCTTGAAGTCCACCGTCGTCATGGCGTCGGTCAGCTCGGTGAACTCGAGCTTGACGCGCAGGTCGGGCTTGTCGGAGCCGAAGCGGTGCATGGCTTCCGCGTACTTCATGACCGGGTAGTCACCCAGCTCGACGTTGAGGTTCTTGCGGAAGACGTGGCGGATCATGCCCTCGAACATCGAGCGGATCTCTTCCTCGGTCAGGAAGGAGGTCTCGATATCGATCTGCGTGAACTCGGGCTGGCGGTCGGCGCGCAGGTCCTCGTCACGGAAGCACTTGGTGATCTGGTAGTARCGGTCGAASCCCGMCAYCATCAGSAKCTGCTTGAACARCTGSGGCGACTGCGGCAGCGCGWAGAAGTGGCCGTCATGCACGCGGCTGGGCACGAGGTAATCGCGCGCACCTTCCGGGGTGCTCTTGGTCAGCATCGGCGTCTCGATGTCGACGAAGCCGTGCTCGTCCAGGAACTTGCGGACTTCCATCGCGACGCGGTAGCGCAGCATCAGGTTGTTCTGCATGTAGGGGCGGCGCAGGTCCAGCACGCKGTGCGTGAGGCGGGTCGTCTCGCTGAGGTTGTCCTCGTCGATCTGGAAGGGGATGGGCACCGACGGGTTCAGCACCTCGATCTCGTGGCAGAGCACTTCGATCTTGCCGCTGACGAGGTTGGCGTTCTCGGTGCCGGCCGGGCGGGCGCGCACCTTGCCGACGATCTTGAGGCAGAACTCGCTGCGGACGTCCTCAGCAATCTTGAAGCTGTCGGCGCGGTCGGGGTCGCAGACGATCTGGACCAGCCCTTCGCGGTCGCGCAGGTCGATGAAGATGACGCCGCCATGGTCACGGCGGCGATGGGCCCAGCCCATCAGGGTCACGGTCTGGTCGAGCAGCTTTTCGCTGACTTGGCCGGCATAGCAGGTACGCATGGGATTTCTCCGAATTCTTTTCAGGGGGTGTTCTTGGGGCGCTGGCGAGCTCGCTCGGCTCTCAGGATTGAACGCCTGCCGGGGCGTTCAACCCGGCTGGTTTCGCGCCGCCTCGTCGGCGATGGCGCCGAGGTCCACGGGATGGGGCAGCGGCGCCACGGTGCCCATGGAGATGATGTATTTCAGCGCCTCGTCCACCGTCATGTGCAGGGGCTTCACGTCCGACCTGGGCACGATGAGGAAGAAGCCCGAGGTCGGGTTGGGCGTGGTTGGCACGTAGATGCTGACGTGCTCGTCCTCCAGATGGCAGGCCACCTCGCCGCTGGGCGTGCCGGTCACGAAGGCGATGGTCCAGCTACCGGCACGCGGGTACTGCACGAGGACGGCTTCGCGAAAGGCGTTGCCGCTGCTGGAGAACAGCGTGTCCGACACCTGCTTGACCGAGCTGTAGATGCTCTTGACGATGGGGATGTGGGACATCAGCCGGTCCCATTGCGTCAGCAGCCATTGGCCGAAGATGTTGGCAACGAGGACGCCGGTGGCCAGCAGGCCACCGACCAGGATCACCAGCCCCAGGCCGGGCACATGGCGCAGCTCCAGGATGGCCTCGCGCAGCGAGGCCGGCATGATCAGGGCCAGCGCGGCCAGCATGGACCCGAAGACGCCGTTGACGACGTCCAGCACCTGGGCCAGCACCCAGATGGTGATGGCCAGCGGCAGCCAGACCAGCAGGCCGGCAMCGAGGTATTTGCGTAAGGAAGCGCCCACGAAGCTTTTCGGTCAGTGGCAGGCGCAGGAGCCGCCGCAGGAGGTGGAGGAAGACGGCGATGCGGATGCTTCAGCCTTGGCGGCTTCGGGCTTGGCAGCATCGCTGGCGGCCGGGGCCGCGGGGGCGGCGGTCGAGCCACCCTTGAAGTCGGTTGCATACCAACCCGAGCCCTTCAGCTGGAAACCAGCTGCGGTGACCTGCTTGGAAAAGCTCTGCGCCGCGCAGGCGGGGCAGGTGGTCAGCGGCGCGTCGGACAGCTTTTGCAGCACATCCTTGGCGTGACCACAGGCGCTGCAGCGATAGGCGTAGATTGGCATGGTCGGGCTCGAAGAGACGCAAAGCCCGACATTTTAAGGGACACGCTCAGGGATGAGGCTGGAGATGGTGGCTGACGTGCTCGCGACGGTCGGTCAGCACCTGGGGCATCAGCGAGCCGACCACCATGCCCGCCAGCGCCGCCAGCAGGCCGGCCAGTTGCCCCGGGAAGAGCTCGCCCCAGGTCGTCACCTGCGGGAAAAAGGCCACCCAGACGGCGATGCCGGCAAAGATCGAGAACACCGCGCCCTGGGTGGTCGAGCGGCTCCAGTACAGACCAAAGACCAGCGGCACGAAGGCGGCGACCAGGGTGACCTGGTAGGCGGCGCTGACGAGGTCGTAGATGGACGTGCCCTGCAGCGCGATGGCGTAGGCCAGCACGGCGAAGGCGAAGATGACGAGCGTGACGCGCATCGCCACGAGAGACTGCTTGTCGCTCATGCCGGGGCGGATCTGCTTGAGGATGTTCTCGACGAAGCTGGTCGTCGGCGCCAGCAGCGTGGCTGACGAGGTGCTCTTGATGGCCGACAACAGCGCACCGAAGAACAGGATCTGCATGAACAGCGGCATGTGGCCCATGACGAAGCTGGGCAGCACGCGCTGGTAGTCGTTCTGGGCCAGCTCCAGCGCCTTGTCGCCCATGACGGCCACGGCGGCCAGCACGATGAACATGGGCACGAAGGCAAAGGCGATGTAGCTGAAGCCGCCGATCATGGCGCCGCGCTGTGCCGTCTTGGCGTCCTTGGCGGACATGACGCGCTGGAACACGTCCTGCTGCGGGATGGAGCCCAGCATCATGGTCAGGCCCGAGCCGAGGAACATGGCCATCTCGGTGAAGGTCGGATTGGGCAGGAAGCGGCCCAGGTCGCGGCTCTTGGCCAGGGCCAGCACCTTGTCTGCGCCGCCGGCCAGGTCCGAGGCGAACACCGCGATGACACTCAGGCCGATGACCAGCACGATCATCTGGATGAAGTCCGTCCAGGCCACGGCCAGGAAGCCGCCGATGACGACGTAGACCAGCACCGCCAGCAGGCCGACGACCATGCCGGTCTGCGGGCTCATGGCGCCGTCGGTCAGGATGTTGAACACCAGCCCCAGGGCCGTGACCTGGGCCGCCACCCAGCCGAGGTAGCTGAGGATGATGGCCAGCGAGCAGAACACCTCGACGCCCTTGCCGAAGCGCTGGCGGTAGAAGTCGCCGATGGTCAGCAGGTTCATCCGGTACAGCCGCGCGGCGAAGAAGGCGCCCACCAGTACCAGGCAGAAACCGGCACCGAACGGGTCTTCGACGACGGCGCCCAGGCCACCCTGCACAAACTTGGCGGGCAGGCCCATGACGGTTTCGGCACCGAACCAGGTTGCGAAGGTCGTCGTGACGACCATGATCAGCGGCAGGCTGCGCCCGGCGACGGCGAAGTCGCTGGTGTTCTTGATCCGGGTGCCGGCCCAGACACCGATGCCCAGCGTGCCGAGCAGGTAGAGCACGACGAAGACGATGAGCGTGGTGTTCATGAGCGCAAGAAGGCCGGAAAATTTGGCGCGGATTATGAGGGCGCGGCTGGCGAGACTTGCTAGGGGCTGATGTCCAGAAAGCGCACGGTCAGCCAGGCCACGGCGACGCCGATGGCAAAGCCCGCGGCGCCCCAGAGCAAACCGGAAAGCAGCCGGTTGGTGCGCCGCAGCTCGCGCACGAGAGCGCGGGTCTCGGCGTCGTCGGCACGCCGGGCCTGGCTCTTGAGGGCGTCGTGCAGCAGGCGCGGCAGCTCGGGGATGAGCTGTGCGAAGCGCGGCGCCTCCTTCATCAACTGCTTGTTGAACGCCGGCCAGCCGACCTGCTCGTTCATCCAGCGCTCCAGGAAGGGCTTGGCCGTGGCCCAGAGGTCGAGTTCGGGATCGAGCTGGCGGCCCAGGCCCTCAACGTTCAACAGCGTCTTCTGCAGCAACACCAGCTGGGGCTGGATCTCGACGTTGAAGCGGCGCGAGGTCTGGAACAGCCGCATCAGCACCTGGCCSARSGARATGTCCTTCAGCGGCCGGTCGAAATGAGGCTCGCAAACCGCCCGGACCGCGCTTTCGAGCGCATCGACGCGGGTCTCGGGCGGCACCCAACCCGAGGCGATGTGCAGCTCGGCCACGCGCTTGTAGTCGCGCTGGAAGAAGGCGATGAAGTTCTGGGCGAGGTAGTCCTTGTCCACCTCGGTCAACGTGCCCATGATGCCGAAGTCCAGCGCGACGTAGCGGCCGAAGGTCTCGGGCGCCAGGCTCACCTGGATGTTGCCCGGGTGCATGTCGGCGTGAAAGAAGCCGTCGCGGAACACCTGGGTGAAGAAGATGGTCACGCCGTCGCGGGCCAGCTTGGGGATGTCGATGCCGGCCGCCTCCAGCGCCGGGCGGTGCGAGATCGGCACGCCCTTCATGCGCTCCATGACGATGACCTCGGAGCTGCACAGGTCCCAGTGCATCTCGGGCACCATGATCAGATCCAGCTCGGCCATGTTGCGGCGCAGCTGGGCGGCATTGGCGGCCTCGCGCACCAAGTCCAGCTCGTCGTGCAGATAGGTGTCGAACTCGGCAACCACCTCGCGCGGTTTCAGGCGCCGGCCATCGGCGGAGAAGCGCTCGATCCAGACGGCCAGCTGGCGCATCAGCGACAGGTCGTCGTCGATGATGTCCAGCATGCCGGGGCGCAGCACCTTGACGGCGACCTCGCGGCCGTCCTTCAGCGTCGCGAAATGCACTTGGGCGATGCTGGCGCTGGCCACTGGCTCGGCGTCGAAGGTGGCGAACAGTTCCTCCAGCGGCCGGCCGAAGGCGCGCTCGACGATTTCACGCGACAGCGCCGCCGGGAAGGGCGGCACGCGGTCCTGCAGCTTGGCCAGCTCCAGCGCGACATCGAGCGGCAGCAGGTCGCGCCGCGTCGACAGCACCTGGCCGAACTTGACGAAGATGGGGCCGAGGTGCTCCAGCGCCAGCCGCAGGCGCACGCCGCGCGGCTGCTGCCAGCGCCGGCCCAGCCGGGTCAGGCGACGCAGC
>NZ_JBFULE010000017.1:0-25158 GCF_056400485.1 Roseateles sp. P5_B10 | reverse complement strand
GGCCGATGACGTGCCAGCCATAGGCCTGGAAGCGCTTGGCGGTGTCGTCGGCGAACCAGGGCGCAACCTGGCCGTCGATGGAGATGCCGTTGTCGTCGTAGATGGCGATCAGCTTGTTCAGCTTCCAGGCGCCGGCCAGCGACGCGGCCTCGTGGCTGATGCCTTCCATCAGGCAGCCGTCGCCCAGGAAGGCGTAGGTGTGGTGGTCGACGATCTCGTGACCTTCGCGGTTGAAATCGCGCGCCAGCAGCTTCTCGGCCAGGGCCAGGCCCACGGCGTTGGTCACGCCCTGGCCGAGCGGGCCGGTGGTCGTCTCGATGCCCGGGGTGATGCCCACTTCGGGGTGGCCCGGCGTCTTGCTGTGCATCTGGCGGAAATTGCGCAGCTCGTCGATCGGCAGGTCATAGCCCGTCAGGTGCAGCAGCGCGTAGATCAGCATCGAGCCGTGGCCGTTGGACAGCACGAAGCGGTCGCGGTTGGCCCAGTGCGGGTTGGCCGGGTTGTGCTGCAGATGGTGGCCCCACAGCGCCACGGCGATGTCGGCCATGCCCATGGGTGCGCCCGGGTGGCCGGAGTTGGCCGCCTGCACCGCGTCCATCGCGAGGGCGCGGATCGCGTTGGCCATGAGGGTGGGGGAAGCGGTCGATGCAGTCATGGCCGGGGCTTTCTTGGGGCTGAAGGGCAAAACCAGGGATTTTACGGGGGTGGTTCGATTGACTTGATCCAGCGCAAGACCGCCCGCGCGGCGAAGCGCGACGCTTGGCGCATGACCACGCCCATGCCCCTGGCCGTGCGCATCATCCGCGCCGAGCACGACGCCCTGGCCGCGATGCTGCGCACCTTGCCCCTGCTGCTCGAGGCCCAGCAGCGCGCCGGCACGCCCTGCGACTTCGGTGCGCTGCGGGCGATGCTGTTCTATGTCGACGAATTTCCAGAACGCTTGCATCACCAAAAAGAAAGCGAGCTGCTGTTCCCCAAGCTGCGCGCGCTGGCGCCCGAACTGCGCGAGACGCTGGACGAACTCGACGCCGACCATGCCCAGGGCGAACGCGCGGTGCGCGAGCTGCAGCACAGCCTGCTCGCCTGGGAGCACATGGGCGAGCCGCGGCGCATGAAGTTCGAGCAGCAGCTCAAGGTCTACACCGCCCGGTACCTGCGCCACATGCGGCGCGAGGAGACCGAGATCCTGCCGCGCGCGGCACGGCTCCTGAGCGCCGCGGACTGGGCCGACCTGGACGAAGCCTTCAGCAGCCACCAGGACCCGCTGGCCCCGCGCCCGGGCCAGCCGGTGGACGAGGCCTACGCGCCGCTACGCCAGCGCATCCTGGCCGCGCTGCCGGCGCCCCTGGGCTGGGGGCCGGCGCTGGATCAGGCGGACGGTTGATCCTCGGAGCGACGTGCCCGCAGGATGAAGCGGAAACCCACGTCGTCGCGGCGCTCGTCGCGGGCGATGCGGTCCACCGCAGCCGAGCGAGTCTGCTCCACGGTGCTGCGGAAAGAGCCACCGCGCAGTGCGTGCCAGCCCGTTTCGGCGCCGGGCGGTCCTTCAGGATCGACCCAGGTCTCGGCGCTGCGCTGCCTATCGTCGAGCAGGTCACGACACAACTCGGCAACATTGCCATGCATCTGGTGCAGGCCCCAGGCATTCGGTATCAATGCTTCCACGGGCAACGAAGTACGGCTCTGGGCATGGATTTGCAGGCCGATCGAAGGCAGGTCACCAAATGAGAAGGCGGTTCGGGTTCCGGCGCGGCAGGCTGCCTCCCACTCGGCTTCGCTCGGTAATTGCAGTGAACAACCTGTCAGTTGGCCCTCTAGGCGCTTCAGAAAGAACTCGACCTCCATGGCATTGAGGCTGGTGGCGGGCATCGATCTGTCACTGTCATCTCCAACTCGCTTTGCTATCCGGCGCCAAAGCGCTAGTGAGCAAGTGGTGTCGGTGATCCAAAAGCCTTTGGTGAGGCTCACTGTGCGCAGCTCGCCTTCCTGATCGGGTCCCTTCGGTGTGCCCATAGCAAACTTGCCCGGCGGCACCCAACGCAGCCGCTGAGTAACTTCATCGAAACCGTCTCTGCCAGGAAAACGAAGCTCGGAAAAGACTCCAAACGTTGCGTCTGAGCCAAAGTTGATCTCGATATCCGAGCCCTGAATKCCTATGGACTGAGGAGAGGAAGCCCACCCTCGCGGAACGCGCCAACTGGCCGCGGACTCCATGTCAACCGTCCGCAGCCAAATACCGTCCGCACCAAGAAATGGAGGAGCACGGAGCGCCAAGCTGGGTTCAATCCTGACCTCATAAGCCCAGCTTGGACGTCTCAATAGACGAAGCATCGGCGTGCCAAACTGTTGCAGCAAATCGAGGACCGCCGCCTGCGACAGGTACGGCCTCAACTCTTGTAAAAGAAATTGGGTTTGATCGGCTGGCGCTCCCCGCCCACCCCAAGCCTGCAGTTGCTCAGCGAGCCTCCCAGAGCGCATCAAACTCCAAACTGAGGCAGGCAATACCCGCCCGCGCAGTGCGCCCCCCTCCCTGGACAGCGCAACTCGCACCAACTCCAGTTCGCCTGTGTTCACCGCTTCAACAAGTGCGCGTTCGTTCTCTAGCTTCGCTTCCTGCATCTCGGCTGGTTCAGCGAAGGCTTGCACGGCTTGCGAGCCAAACGATGCCGTAGATAGCTCAGCGGAGGCGCCACTGAAACTCCCACTTGGTATCGCGTCCTCGAGTTCCACCGTACCTGACAACTGTGCGGCATCCGAAGCGACCGGTGGAACCACTCCGTGCGCAGCAATCGGCGCTTCGGATTCCGCTTCGGCGAAAACCATGAGCGATCCCAACTGCGCTCCTGTTAGCGCAGCATTCGCATGCAGCTCACCCACACGTGCAAGTAGCTCAAGCAGATCGAAACCTGAGCGATTGTGCATGGCAGCTTCGCACAGATCGGGAAGGCGATACAGGACCAGTTGATGCTGCAGTCGCACAGGCGAGTCGACACCGCGGACCTGGGCCTCCAAGGCTTGCCGCAAGCCGGCGACGTCGCGGAAAAGCGCATCAGCCCGCCAATGAGCTAGCGTGATCAGGTATTGCGCGCCTTGCAGGCGCAGATAGCGGTAGAGCGCCGGCGCGAACAGCTGCAATGCGCAGACAACGGCCAGCCACTCGCGGCGCCGCGGCGTCTTGGTATCGCCCGCGCCGAGAGACTCGGCCAGCGCTAGCAGCGAGGTCATGCGATAGAGCTTGCGCGGCACGCCGGGCGTGATGGCCGCCACCAGYGTGGCCAGGTCGTTGGCTTGGCCGGACGCGCCGGCAAACCATTCCGGCCATTTGACGGCCAGGAAGTCCCGCGCCGCGGCACCCGTCGGCCGCGGCAGCCGCACCGGAAGGTGCACGAGTTTCTCCAGATACTCCGCGCCGGTGATGGGCGTCATGCCCTCCTTGCCCTGCAGCGCGTAATCGCGGTAGCGGTGCGCGATGCCGCGCTCAATGACCTCCTCGTCCAGCGCCAGCACGAAGGCGCAGCCCTCGACCTCCAGGAAGAGCTTGACGGCTTCCAGCACCTCGACGGCCTTGTCGGGCAGGCAGCGATCGAGGTCATCGACGAGGAAAACCAGATTCACCTGCACGCCGGGTGCCTCCGCCACCTCGCCGGTCAGGAACCACTCCCATGCCATCCGAACGTTGAAGCTTAAATCGGTCAGCCACCCAGTACCGCGCCTGAGGAGCCGTTGCCGATGCGCAGTCAACGCCGTCGGGTTGCGGCCGGTGACTGCCTTGAGGTGCTCGAGGAAGTCGTAGTACAGGCTCTGGAGCTGGTTGATCGGGGTGTCCAGCCGACGCGCATTCGCCCTGAGCTTGCGGCGCGACGCCAACACCTCCCAGACGCCCGGGTTGGGCTTGCCATCGGCGGCCTTCAGGGCCGGCAACTTGATCGCAGCGCCATGCGCCGCCAGCGCGGCCTGCAACAAGTCACGCCCGCCGTGCTCGTAGACAACCTGCGCCAGATCGCCGAGCAGCAGCAGTTGGTCCGACAGCCGCTCGTGACGTTTGATGTCCGTCCCCAGGCTGTCGTCGATGGCCTTGCGCAGACATTGCTGCGCCACGCGCAACAGCGGCACCAGCAGATGCTCCTCGCGCTCGTAGCGCCAGGCGTTGAACGGCACGACCACCGTCAGGACTTGCTCGCCGCCCTGCTTGCTGCGCTCCTGCATGCCTTCGGCCACCGTCTGCAGCAGCCGGCTCTTGCCCGCGCCCCACTCGCCGAAAACGCCGATGACCAGGGCCGGCTCGGTGCTGCTGCCCGCGCCCGGCCGCAGGCTGGCTTCCAGTTCGGCGACCAGGCGCCTGGCCAGCGCCGCGTGGCCGAAGGACAGGGGCGGGGCGGCGGCGGGCTGCATGGCGTCGTTTCGCAAGCAACCGCCGCCGGCCTCAGCTGCGCCCTGAACGCTGCAGCGTCAGCCGCCCGCTGGCGGCCCAGCTGTCCAGCGGCCGGCGCATGTCCTGGCGCAGCTCGTCCTCGCCATCGGCCTTGGCGTCCAGCAGGCCGACCCAGGCGTTGCGGCCGGTGTCCTTGGCGTCGTACAGCGCCGCATCGGCCAGGTCGATGGCGGCATGCCAGTCCAGCGCGCGCGGCAGCCTGGGGCATAGCGGGAAGGCCGAGAAGCCGACCGAGCAGGTCAGGGTCAGGCGCAGCCCGCCGTCGAGCTCGAAGGGCTGGGCCATGATGGCCTGGCGGGCGCGTTCGGCCAGCTCGGCCGCGCGGCGGCGCGGCGTGCCGCGGGCGACGATGAGGAACTCCTCGCCGCCCCAGCGCACCAGGTAGTCGGTGGCGCGAAAGACCTGCTCCAGGCGGCCGCGCATCTGCATCAGCACGGCGTCGCCGGCCATGTGGCCATGGGCGTCGTTGATGCGCTTGAAGTGGTCGATGTCGATGAGGAAGAACAGCAGGTCCTGGTCGCTGTCGGGGTTGGCGACGAGAGCGCCCGAGGTCGGCTCGTAGTGGCGCAGAACCATGGCGACGTCGGCCGGCATCTGGCGGTCCAGGAAGCGGCGGTTGCGCAGGCCGGTCAGCGGGTCGGTGAGGCTGGCCTCTTCCAGCTCGACGGACTTGGCCGTCAGCGCGGCAGTGGCGGCCTCCAGCGCTTCGGTGCGCTCCTGCACGCGCAGCTCCAGCACGCGGCGGTGGCGCAGCAGCAGCCGCGTGCGCATGCTGACGATGGCCGCCACCAGCCCCACGGCAGCGATGACGGCCAGGGCCAGGGCCCAGCGCGTCTGCCACCAGGCGGCGCGCACGTTGACACCGATCTTGATCTCGGTGGGGCTCCAGGCGCCGTCACGATTGCTGCCCTGCACCTGCAGCTGGTAGTGGCCGGGTGACAGGTTGGTGTAGGCCGCCGTACGGCCCAGCATGCCGGCGTCGATCCAGCCGGCGTCCAGGCCCTGCAGCCGGTAGCGGTAGCGGTTGCGGCTGGGCTGGCTGTAGTCCAGCGAGGCGAAAGCCAGGCTCAGGCCCCGCTCGCCGGGCGCGAGGACGATGTCGCTGCCGTTGGCCGGCAGTGCGCGCTCCTCGCCATCGACGCGCAGCTCCGAAACGACCAGCGGCGGCTTGTACGTCCAGGGCGAGAAACGGTCAGGGTCGATGACGAGCAGGCCGCGTGCGCCGCCGAACAGCATGCGGCCGTCGTCGAGCTTGGCGTAGGCGCGGAACCAGCCGGTGCCGAGGTCGGCCCCGTCGGCCGCGCCGAGCTCGCGGCGCTCGCCGCTGCGCGGGTCGTACATATTGCGCTGCGACCAGATGCGGCCCTGCTTGTCGAACAGCAGGTTGGCGCCGAACGCCCCACCGATGTCGGAGGCGCCGACGACTTCGAAGCGCGCCTTCTTGCCGTCGCTGTCGATGAGGCGGTGCAGGCCGGTGCCGGTGTCCACCCACAGGCGCCCGGCCAGGTCGACGGCCATGCCCAGTACGGTCTGGCCGGTCAGGCCCACGGGCTCGACCCATTCGGCCACGGGCTCATCCGAGCCCGGCTTGGCGACGCGGAACAGGCCGGCCGCGCCGCCCGCCCACAGGCTGCCATCGGGCAGGCTGGCGAAGGCATTGACCTCACCGGTGCCGCCCACCAGGCCGGCGGTCGGGATGGCGCGCATCTGCGGGTGCTCGGGCGTCCAGCGCATCACGCCGTCCAGCGTCGCGATCCATAGCGAGCCGTCGTCCAGCGCGTGGAAGCGCCGCGGCACGGCATTGCCACTGCGCAGGGTTTCCTTCCAGCGGCCCTGGGTGTCGAAGCGCAGCAGCTGGGTGTCGATGGCGACCCAGACGGAGCCGTCCTTGCTCTGCCCCAGTGCATTGACCCGCCCTGACGGCAGGCCGCCACTGCCCTGGGCGACCACACCCAGCGGCATCAGCTGGCGGTCGCGGCGTTCGATGCCGCCGGCCAGCGTGCCCAGCCAGATCTCGCCGTTGTCCAGCTGCAGGATGCTGCGCACGTCCAGGCCGCCCGAGACCGAGCCGATGGCCTCGCGCACCATGGACAGGCCAGGCAGCGACGGCACATGGCGCATCAGGCCGCCACCATAGCTGCCGGCCCAGACCGTGCCGGACGGATCGCGCATCAACGCGCGCACATCGCTGCGCGGCGCGGTGCCGGCACCCGTGGCGGGCAGGCGCTCGATCAGCGCGCCGTCAACCGCGCGACGGCGCGACACGCCCGAGGCGTCGCCGAACCACAGCTCGTCGGCATCGGGCTGGGCCATGGCCATGACGGGCCAGACACCCGAGGTGGCGCCTGGCTGGGCGCCGGGGCTGAAGGGCAGCGGCTGGCCATTGGGCGACAGCGCGCGCAGCCGCCCCTGGGCCGTGCCGACGATGATGCGGCCGTCCTGGGCCTCGCTGATCAGCGTGACGAGCTGGTCGCCGATGCCGACGTCCAGCGCTTCGATCGGGCCGTCGGGCGCCTTGCGCGCCAGGCCCCGCCAGGTGCCGATCCACAGCGTGCCCTGGCGGTCGACGAGCAGGGTCTGCACGCGCGGGTCGGGCAGGCCGTCCTCCTTGCCGCGGTGGTGGGTGAAGCGCTGGCTCTTGACGTCGAAGCGGTCCAGGCCGCCGCTGCCGCCTATCCACAGCGTGCCGTCCTTTTCCAGGGCGAAGGTGCGCACGGTATTGGCGGCGGGCGCGGTCTCGTCGGCCGACTTGCCGTTGCGCGCCCAGCGATCCCAGCGACCGGTGGCCACGTCCAGGCGCACCAGGCCGCTGTTGCCGGCGGCCACCCACATCCAGCCGCGCGGGTCGGGCAGCATGGCGCGCACGAACTGCTCGGGCAGCAGCTGGCCGTCGGGGCCGCTCAAGGGGTAGCGCCGGAAGGCATAGCCGTCAAAGCGCAGCAGCCCCTCGGGCGAGCCGGCCCACAACACGCCGCGGGCATCCAGCGCCAGCGCGGAGACAACGTTGTCCCTTACCGCGCCCGCTTCCCCGATGGGCTCGAAGCGCGGCACCACCGCCTGTGCCGCGGTGGCCAGCAGCGCCGCGGCGATCAGCAGCGCTGCAGCGCACCCTTTTGTTGTCAAGACCCTCATAACGGCATTCTCAGGCACCCAAAGGGCCTGCTTTGCCGGGTCTTGCCCTCAGAGAACGTGAATGATCACTGCGCAAGAGGCTTGGCGATGCTGTCGATGCGTTCGATGACTTCCGGGGTCAGCTTGGGCGTCACGGCCAGGGCGCCGAGGTTGTCGCGCAGCTGCTCGATGCGGCTGGCGCCCAGGATGACGGTGGACACGCGCGGGTTGCGATTGATCCAGGCGATGGCGAGCTGGGCCATGCTGCAGCCCAGCTCGGCGGCGATCTCGGACAGCTTGCCGACAGCGTCGTTCCTGGCCTTGTCCTGCAATTGCTCGCGCATCCAGCTCATGTTCTCCAGCGCGCCGCGGCTGCCGGCGGGGATGCCGCCACGGTATTTGCCGGTCAGCAGGCCCGAGGCCAGCGGGCTCCAGGTCGTCAGGCCCAGGCCGATGTCCTCGTACAGGCGGGCGTAGTCCTGCTCGACGCGGCGGCGGTGGAAGAGGTGGTACTGCGGCTGCTCGACGATGGGCTTGTGCAGGTGGTGGCGCTCGGCAATTTCCCAGGCGGCGCGGATGTCGGCGGCGCTCCATTCGCTGGTGCCCCAGTACAGCGCCTTGCCCTGGCGGATGATGTCGCTCATCGCCCAGACGGTTTCCTCGATGGGCGTGTTCGGGTCGGGGCGGTGGCAGTAGATCAGGTCCAGATGCTCGAGCTGGAAGCGCTTCAGTGACGCGTCGACCGCCTGCATCAGGTATTTGCGGTTCAGCGTGTCCTTGCGGTTGACCGTCACGCCATCACGCTGCAGGCCCCAGAAGAACTTGCTGGAGACGATGTAGTCCAGCCGGTTCCAGCCCAGCGCCTTGAAGGCCTGGCCCATGACGACCTCGCTCTCGCCCTGGGCATAGACCTCGGCGTTGTCGAAGAAGTTGATGCCGGCGTCGAAGGCGGCGGCCAGCATCTCGGTGGCGGCCTTCGTGCCGACCTGGTTGTGATACGTGACCCAGGAGCCGAGGGAGAGTTCGGAAACCTGGAGGCCGGCGCGGCCGAGACGGCGGTATTGCATGGAGCGTTCCTGTGCGGGAGGGGCGGAAAAGCCGCAGCTTATCGGGGCCGCCCGGCCCGGCCGGTGCATGGCCACAATGGCCCCGAGCACGCCGGGGCGAGGCGCAGCTGCATCGCCGGCAGTTATCGTTGAGCCCATGAAGCTCGCCGTCATCGGCGCCGGTCCTGCCGGCCTCGCCCTCGCCCTGCTCGCCGCCGAGCGCCTGGTAGGCGCTGAAATCCATCTTTTCGACACCCGGCCGCTGGACCACGACATCAGCGGCGACGCCCGCACGCTGGCGCTCAACCTCGGCAGCATCCGGCTGCTGCAGCGCCTGCACGCCTGGCAGCCCCAAAGCGCCCAGGCCATCCAGACCGTGCATGTCAGCCAGGCGCCGCCCGCGCCGATTGCCGGCGAGGTGCGCATCAGTGCCACCGAGCAGGGCCTGCCCCAGCTTGGCGCCGTGCTGCCCTATGGCGCCCTGGTCGCGCCGCTGCAGCAGCGTTGGCTGGAGCTGGCCACCGCCCAGCGCGAGCGCCTGTTCACCCGCTTCGGGACCGCCGTGCATGCGATTCGCTCGAACCTGGCTGGCGTGGAGCTGGACTGCGGCGAAGGTCCAGTCGTCGACAGCTTTGACCTCGCCGTCGTCGCCGAGGGCGGCGTGTTTGCCGAGCAGGATAGAAAGTCCATCACCAGCGACTATCACCAGAACGCCTGGGTCGGCACGGTGCGCCTGGCGCCGCCCGGCCTGCAGGGCCTGGCCATCGAGCGCTTCACGCGCAACGGGCCACTGGCCCTGCTGCCCCTGCCCGACGACGCCCAGGGCCCGCGCGCGGCCATCGTCTGGTGCCTGCCCCAGGCCGAGGACGACATCGCTACCTTGAACGACGCCCAGCGCCTGGTCGTCATCCAACAGCAACTGCCCGCCGTGGCCGGCCGGCTGACCGGCATCTCGGCGCTGAAGTGCTTTCCGCTCGGGCTGAACGCCGAGACGCGGCTGCTGCAAGGCCGGGCGCTGCGCATCGGCAATGCGGCCCAGACCCTGCACCCGGTCGCTGGCCAGGGGCTGAACCTGGGCCTGCGCGACGCCCAGGCGCTGATCGATGCATTGCGCGATGCGACGGAAACCGGCCTGGGCCTGGACGCCGTGCTGGCCCGCGTCGACTGGCAGCGCGCCCCCGACCGCTGGCCCATGATTGCCGCAACCGATTTCCTCGCCCGCAGCTTTGCCTGGCGGCTGCCGGGGCTGCCGGCGCTGCGTGGCCTGGCCCTGGCCGGCCTGGAGCTGGCCACGCCGCTGAAAAAAGCGCTGGCCCATCGCATGATGTTCGGAGGCTGATCTGGAGATCCGACCCATCCAGCCTGCCGAGGTCGAAGCCGCGCGCGAGCTGCTGATCGCCAACCACTGGGGACCGCGCGTGGCCGATGCCGACGTCTTTGCGGAACTGGTCCGGCGCTCCCAGGTGGCCCTGGCTGCCGTGGACGACGACGGCGAGGTCATCGGCTTCCTGCGCGCCATCACCGACGGCCTCTTCAACGGCTATATCTCCATGGTCGTCGTGGCGGACTCCCACCGCGGCCGCGGCGTCGGCAGCGCCCTCGTCAAGGCGGCCATCGGCGACAACGACGAGATGACCTGGGTGCTGCGCGCCGGCCGCGACGGCGTGGCCACGTTTTACGAAAAGCTGGGCTTTCAGGTCTCCCAGGTGGCCATGGAACGCAAGCGCAAATCCTGAAAGCATCGATGCGACACGCTCTCCTTCTGACCCTGCTGCTGGCCACGACCGTGCCGACCCAGGCCCAGGCCCAGCTCATCCCGCCGGGCAAGGCTATCGCTGGCGCCACGCAGGAGGAATGGTCCAAGCGCTGGTGGCACTGGGCCTTGTCCTTCGACGAAGAGGACAGCCCCGTGGCGGATACCGACGGCAGCCTGTGCGCCAGCGGCCAGTCCGGGCCGGTCTGGTTCCTGGCCGGCACCTATGGCACAAAGCGCACGGTGCGCCGCTGCAGCATCCCGGTGGGCAAGACGCTGTTCTTCCCGCTGATCAACTTCATCGCCTTCCCGCCCGACGATGAGCGCGAGGCCTGCGCCTCGCTGATGCTGCGCGCCGAGTCCCTGACCGAGGCGCCCGCGGCCCTGGTGCTGGATCTCAACGGCAAACGCTTCGCGGGGCTGGAAGCGCACCGCCAGGCCACCAAGGGCTGCTTCCTCGTCGCGCCTGACGACGACGCGCCGGCTGCCGGCAATGGCTACTACGTGGCCCTCGGGCCGCTCAAGCGCGGCCGCTACACGCTGAACTTCGGCGCCATCCTGCCCAGCATGTCGCAGGCCGTGACCTATACGCTTGACGTGAAGTGACCCCGTCATGCCGCGGGTGAAAACTCCCGCCAGCGGCACGATCATGACGCACCGGCTGTTTTCCGAGGCCTGAAAAGCCGGGCAGAGCGGCCGCTTTTGTTGCCCTGCCCAGCCGCGCCTGGGCCTAGCATGGGACACCCATGTCGCGCCCTGCCCTGCTTCCCGCCGCCCTGCTGGCCCTGTTGCTGGCCGGCTGCGGCACGCCCAGCCAGCCCCTGCCCATGGCGATCAGCCCGGCCGAGGCGCTGCAGATCCGTGGCTGGGTGCCGGATGCGCTCAAGGCCCAGGTCGGCGTCGCTGCCGTCAAGGGCGGCCAGGAGACCGGCCGCTGGTGGGGCTCCAAGGTCAGTGCCCTGGCACTGCAGCAGGCGCTGGAAGAGTCTCTGCATGMCGTCGGCATGAAGCCGCTGTCGCCCGAGCCGGCGCCGCGCTTCGAGTTGCAGGCCGAGCTGCTGCAGCTGGACCAGCCCCTGGTGCCCGCCGTCGGCGTGACCGTCGGCGTGGCGGTGAGCTACACCCTGGTCGACAAGGCCAGTGGCAAGCCGGTCTACCAGCGGCGCGTCGCCAACACCGACGAGGCCCGCTTCAGCGAGGCCATCGTGTCGCCCAACGAGCGGCTGCGCATCGCCAACGAGCGCGCGCTGCGGGCCAACATCGACCTGCTGCTGCGCGACCTGGTCACGCTGCGGCCGTGACCTCGTGCCGGCGCCGACCGGCCGTCAGCCACAGCGCCAGCGCACACAGTAAGCCCAGCGCGCTCGCGGTGCCGAAGAAGGCCATCATCGGCCCGTAGCCCGCCGGGTTGGCCGCGCCGGCGCCGGCTTGGTCGTTCAACCAGCCGGCCATCAGGTTGGCACCGCTGACACCCGCGTTCTGCGCCACCCACATGAGGCCGATGGCCGTGCCGAAGCGCGCCGGGGCAACGAGGCGACTGGTCAGCGGCCACATGACGGCCGGCACCAGCGAGAAGCTGACGCCGATCAGCGCCGTCGACACCCACAGGGACCAGTCCGTCAGTGCCATGACGGCCAGCGCCAGCGGCAACAGCAGCGCCCCCAGGGCCAGGAAAGGCGCATAGCGGCCAAGCCGGTCGCACAGCCAGCCGAAGGCCGGCGTGGCGAACACCGCGGCCAGGAAGACATAGCTGTTCATTTCGCCTGCCGTGGCCAGGTCCAGACCATGCGTGTGCTGGAAATACTTGATCGAGAAGGTGCTGCGAAAGGCCAGGATGACCGAGTACCACAGCACGCACAGCGCCAGCAGATACCAATAGGCCTTGCCGAAGTGCAGCAGGTCGCGCAGCACGAAGCGTTC
Organism: Roseateles sp. P5_B10; assembly: GCF_056400485.1. NCBI lineage: Bacteria > Pseudomonadati > Pseudomonadota > Betaproteobacteria > Burkholderiales > Sphaerotilaceae > Roseateles > Roseateles sp. P5_B10. Next base: position 12,896 of record NZ_JBFULE010000017.1, on the reverse strand, counting down.
GGCCGCCGGTGCGGCTGACACCCCACGCTGAGCGCCACGGTCCACCCACCAGTAGGCCAGCGACGCCACGAACGACGTCGCAGCGAGGGTGGCGGCGATGACCAGCGGCGGCTGCCAGCCCTGGGCGTAGGCGCTGGCGAACCAGGTCGGCGACATGTCGGCGCCAAAGGAGCCCAGGCGCCCGATCGCCAGCGCCAGCCCCATCGCGAAGGCGACGGTGCCGCCGGCGAAATACTGCGCGATGGCCGCCAGCGTGGCGATGCCGAAGGTCTCGGCGCCGATGCCGAACAGCAGCCGGCCGGTCGCCATGCCGGCGAAATTGGGGCTGAAGGCGGTCAAGGCCGCGCCAGCCAGGCAGATGGCCGCCGTCCACAGCGTCATGCGCGCGGCGCCGAAGCGGTCCACCAGCACCCCGCCGACAAGGATGAGCACGATATTGGGCAGGCTGTAGATCGCGTTCAGCAGGCCGATCTGGCTGTCGCTGAAGGCGCGCTGCTGCTGCAGCAGGTCGGCCACCGGGCCGATGGAGTCGTAGACGTAGTAGTTGCCGAACAGCGCCAGCGCCACCAGCGCACCCACCAGCCAGGCCGTGGAGCGGCTGGCCATCTTGTCAGTCATGGGGAATCCTTTGCAGACGCCGCTCGCAGGCCCGGAGCGGCGGAGTGCGCCGATTCTCGACGCGCCTGCTCAGAGCTTGCGGTGGGCCAGGGCCGGCAGCTGCTGGCGCACCTGAGTCAGGCGCGCCGGGTCCACGTCGGCGACGACGACGCCCTCGCCTTCGGCCAGCACGCTGAGCACCTGGCCCCAGGGGTCGATGACCATGCTGTGGCCCCAGGTGCGGCGGCCGTTGGCATGCTGGCCGCCCTGGGCGGGGGCGACGACGTAGCACTGGTTCTCGACGGCGCGGGCGCGCAGCAGCAGCTCCCAGTGCGCCTGGCCGGTCGTGTAGGTGAAGGCGGCCGGCACGGCGAGCAGGTCACAACCGGCATAGGCGCGGTAGAGCTCAGGGAAACGCAGGTCATAGCAGACCGACAGGCCGACCTTGATGCTGCCGGTGTCGAAGCTGGTGGGCTGGTTGCCAGGCTCCAGCACGCGGCCCTCGTCATAGCTCTCGCGGCCGTTGTCGAAGGCGAAGAGGTGGATCTTGTCGTAGCGCGCGACGCGCTCGCCGTCGGGCGAGAACACCAGTGTCGAGTTGCGCACGCGCTCAGGCGTTGTCGACCTGATCGGCAGCGTGCCGCCGATGAGCCACAAGCCCAGGTCGCGTGCGGCGCTCGCCAGCATGGCCTGGATGGGGCCTTCGCCATCGACTTCGGCCAGTGCCAGCTTGTCGCTGTCGTGCATGCCCATCAGGCAGAAGTACTCCGGCAAGGCTGCGAGCTGGGCGCCGCGGCGGGCGGCATCCTCCAGCAGGCGCCGCGCCGCGCCGAGGTTGGCGGCCACGTCGGGGCCGGAGACCATTTGGAGGGCTGCGATCTTCATACAGTTGATGCTAGCCGCTCAACGTCCGCTTCGTTGTTAAGCCTGGAAAACGATGCGCGCACGATGCCGTCGAGACCTCGAGCCCGCATGTCCAGCGGCGTGTAGGGCACTCCATTGGCGCCCACATGGATGCCCTGCTGCGCCAACCGTGCACGGGTTGCCGGGGCCGTTTCACCTTTGACCGTGAAGCTGACCAGGCCCGATTGCGGCCCCGTGCCGAGGTCGTGCACGCGCACATGCGGCAGCCCGCCCAGACGCTCGCGCAGCAGAGCCGCCAGGCTTTGCACATGCGCAGCGATGACGTCGATGCCGCTCTCCAGCGCCTCGGCAATGGCCACCTGCAGGGCCAGGCGCAGCGCCACCGGCTGCTCCGCCGTGTCGAAGTGCCCACCCGAGACGTCCACCCAGGGCGGCTCCAATTGATCCAGGAAACCCTTGCGCACATACAGCAGCGCCGTGCCACGTGGCCCGCGCAGATGCTTGCGGCCGGCGCTCTTCAGCACATCGCAGCCCAAGGCCTGCACATCCACCGGCAACTGCCCCACGGCTTGGCCGGCATCGATGAAATACGGCACGCCGGCCGCACGCGCCACCTGGCCCAGGGCGGCAGCGTCGTTGATGAGGCCGCCATTGGCGGGCAGCCAGGTCAACGAGATCCAGCGCACGCGCTCGTCAATCAGCGCCGCGCTGGCCTCGACGTCGACGCTGCCGTCTTCACGGCAGGGCAGCACCTCGACGCTGGCACCGCTGCGCTGGTAGGTCGCCAGATTGCCGCCCCATTCCTGGCGGCCGACCAGGATGCGGTCGCCGGAGCGCAGCGACGTCTTGTGCGTGAAGGCCGACCAGGCCGCGCCAAAGGCGGCCGAACCGCTGCTGAGAAAGGCCACCTCGTCCGTGCCAGCGTTCAACAGCCGTGCGGCGTCTTCGCGCAGCCGCTGCAGCTGGGGCGCGGCGGCCTCGCCCGCCTCCATCGGCCCGAGCCGCAACTCCAGCGCCAGATGCTCCTGCAGGGCCGCCACCGCCGCGGCAGACATCGGCGAGGCACCGGCATGGTTGAGCAGCAGGTGCCCGGTCACGACACCAGCTCCACCAGCGCCTCGACCTCCACCGCCGCACCCGCCGGCAGGCTGGCCACACCGATGGCCGCGCGCGCATGCCGGCCGCGCTCGCCCAGGGCCGCGACGACGAGGTCAGAGGCGCCGTCGGCCACCGCGCTGTGCTGAGTGAACTCTGGTCCCGAGGCCACAAAAATACCCAGGCGCAGCACCTGGCGCACGCGGCCGAGGTCACCACCGATGGCCGCATCGAGCACGGTCAGCAACTTCAACGCGGCCACTTCGGCCTCGGCGCGGCCGGCTGGGGCGTCCAGCGCACCGCGCCCAGGCGTGCCGATCTGGCCGGCGATGACGAGCAGGCCTTTGCCTTCGCGGTAGTGCAGATAGTTCGCAGCAGGTTCGCCGAGTTCAGGCAGGCTGCGGCCGAGGCTGGCCAGGCGATCTTTCAGGTTGGTCATGGCTTGAGGAGGAGCTTGCCCTGCGTCGCACGCGACGCGAGCAGTTCATGGGCGCTGGCCGCGTCGGCCAACGGGAATTCGGCGTGTATGCGCAGCTGCACGGCACCACTCAGCAACGCATCGAACACCGTCTCCGCCCGTGCACGGCGCTTGGCTGCATCGGGCAGGAAGTGGGGCAGCACGGGCCGCGTCAGCGTCAGGCTCTTCTTCTGCAGCGCCAGCACGTCGACCGGCTCGGGCTGGCCGCTGGCCGCGCCGAAAAGCACGAGATGGCCGCCCATGCGCAGCACATCCAGGCTGCCGGCGAAGGTCGAGCGGCCGACCGAATCAAAGACGACGGCGACCCCGCGGGCGGCGGACACCCAGTCGCTGTCCGCCAGCAGCGGCGCGGCACCCAGGCCGCGCAGCCAGTCGGCCTTGGCAGCGTTGGACACCGTGCCGAAGACCGGATGGCCGCGTGCAATCAGCCACTGCACCAGCCAGCCGCCCACACCGCCGGCCGCGGCATGCACGAGGACGGGCTCGCGCGCCGGCAGCCGCGCGACGTCGTCGAGCAGCATCGCCGCCGTCAGGCCATGCTCCAGCGCCGCAGCGGCGTCACGCAACGACAGCGCATCGGGCACGCGCACCAGATGCTCCAGCGGCACGGCGAGATGGCTGGCATAGGCACCTTGCACGCCGGTCGTGAAGGCGACGCGATCACCGAGCTGGAACTCGGCGCCTGGCGTGACGTCGACGATCTCGCCCGCCCCCTCCAGGCCGAGGCGCCAGGGCAGGCTGATGTTGGGATAGCGGCCTTCGCGCTGGTAGAGGTCGACGAAGTTGATGCCGGCGTAGTCGATGCGCACGACCGCCTGGCCGGGCATGGCCTCCGGCATCGGCAGCTGCTGCAATTCCAGCACCTCGGAGCCACCGAACCGGTGGACAAGAATGGCTTGTGCGGGCATGGCTTTGATCTCCAGCGTTAACGTCGCGCCACTGTCGGCCCCACCCGCCCGCCACACCAGCGAGGCTTTGGCACACCGGCTGTGCCGATTTCTCAACACCATGCGCGAACGCCTGCCACCCCTCTTTTCCCTGCAAGCCTTCGAGGCCGCCGCCCGCCTGGGCAATTTCAGCCGCGCCGCCGCCGAGCTGCATCTGACGCCCGGCGCCATCAGCCGCCAGGTGCGCCAGCTGGAAGACTGGTGCGGCCAGACCCTGTTCGAGCGCGTGGGCAACCAGATGCGGCTGACGGCCGAAGGCCGCGAGCTGCTGGCGCGCCTGGGTGGGCCGCTCGCGGCCCTGCACGAGGCGGTCTACCCCGAGCCAGACGAGGCACGCACGACGCTGCAGATCGCCACTCTCGGTTCTCTCGCTCGCGCCTGGCTGCTGCCGCGGTTGCACGGCTTCATCGCGGCCGCGCCGGCGGTGCGCCTCATCGTGCAGACCGACTACGCGCTGGTGCGCCCGGCGCCACGTGTGGCCCTGGTGGCGCTGCGCCATGGCCGGCCCGAGGACGGCGGCGAGCTGCTGTTCGAGGACAGCCTGCTGGCGGTCGCCGCGCCGGCGGTGGCCCACGCGCTCGGGCCGGATGCCATGCGCTGGCCTGCAGCGCAGATGCTCAGCCATGTGACCGGCGACGCGCCGCTGTGGCAAGCCGCGGCCGGTGTCTCCGCACAACCCGAAGGGCCGGCCTTCAACGATGCCGGCGTTACGCTGGACGCGGCCGAGGCCGGCCTGGGTGTGGCGGTCACGCGCCTGTCGCTGGCGCTGCCGCGGCTGCGCGTGGGCACGCTGGTGCAGGCACATCCGCTGCTGCTGCCGTCGCCGCGCGCCAACCTGCTCGTTGTGCGCGAGGACGCCGCCGCCCTGCCCGTCGTGAAGCGCTTCGCGGCCTGGTTGCGCCAGGAGGCTGCACAAACGGCCGCCGACTTGAAAGCCTACGCACCGGCCTGAACTGACCCCGATGAGCCAGGCCGGACTGTTCGACGATCTTGCGCCGTCGCCGGGCGCACTGCCCGCCGGCTTGCGCTACGACGCAGGCTTTCTGTCCGCCAGCGAAGAAGCGACCCTCATCGCCATCGTGCAGGCGCTGCCGCTGCAGGAAGCGAAGTACAAGAGCTATACCGCACGCCGCCGCGTCGTCAGTTTCGGCGGCCAGTTCGATTACGACAGCAACGAACTGCGGCCGTCGTCACCCCTCATCGCCGAGCTGCACCCGCTGCGCGAGCGGGTCGCCCGCTGGGCTGGTGTCGACGCACAAGCCCTCGTGCATGTCCTCGTGGCCGAGTACGCGCCCGGCGCGCCACTGGGCTGGCATCGCGACGTGCCGGATTTCGAGGACGTCTTTGGCGTGTCGCTGGGCAGTGAGGCGCTGCTGCGTTTCAGGCCCTATCCGCCACACAACCCGAAGCGCGAGGACATCATCAAGCTGAACGTCGACCCGCGCTCCATCTACGCGCTGCAAGGCGCGGCAYGCTGGGGCTGGCAGCACAGCGTGGCGCCGGTGGACGCCCTGCGCTGGTCGATCACGTTCAGGACTGCGCGGCAGAAGTCACGCCCGCCGGCATGACGCCCCAGGGGCTGCGGCATGAGAATCGAGCGGACATGCAGCTTCCCTCCCGCCTGCGGCGCCAACTGCTGGCGCTTCCTCTCGCCGCCGCGCTACCCGCCGCGCTGTCGCCAGCCCATGGTGCCGGCACGCCACTGACGCTGCGACTGCCCGACCCCAATGCCTACAGCGCTCACGGCGACTTCTTCATTGAGGCGTTGAAGCTGGCCCTGAGCAAGACGGGCGACGGCGAGCCGGCGCCCGTCCTGGTTCACGCGGCACCTGACCTGCCACGGCCGCGCATGCGCCAAATGCTGCAGGACGGCCTGCTGGACCTGATGTGGAGCACAACGACACCCGAGCGCGAGGCGCAGGCGCTGCCGGTGCGCTTCAACCTGCTCAAGGGCATCAACGAGCTGCGCTTCCTGCTCGTGCGGGCCGCCGACCTCTCCACCCTGCGATCGGTGCGCACCCTGGAGGCGGTGCGCAAGCTGCGAGCCGGCGCGGGCACCTACTGGAGCGACGCGCAGATCCTGCGGGCCAATGGCTTCACCGTCGAGACGGCGACCAAATCCGAGCTGCTGTTCCGCATGCTCAAGGCCGGCCGCTTCGACTTCATCCCGCGCACCCGCGAAGAAATCGACGCCGAGCTGCTGCAATTCGCCGATCAGGGCTTCGCCGAACTGCCGGGTGTGGCGCTGCAATACAAGCAGCCGCTCTACTTCTTCGTGGCGCGCGACAAGCCGCAATTGGCCGAGCGGCTGCTGCGCGGATTGAACCTGGCGGCGGCCGACGGCAGCTTCGACACCCTCTTCATGGCCGAACCCGGGCTGAAGACCGCGCTGATACAGCTGCGCGGCTACACGGGGCTGCGGCTGCAGCTGAAGGCGCTGGATTAGGGCGCGCTCGCCGCCTTGGCCGGCAGCGCCTCCACTTTCTCGACCTTGGGGTCGTCCCAGGTCCCGGTGATGTGGAACTCGCGCGTGTTGGCCGCGGCCACCGGGCGGCTGAGGATGAGCTGGGCCAGGAAGGCGCCGAGCGCAATGGCCGGGTTGATGGCGGCATAGGCGAGCGACGCGCCGCCGGCCGACACCTCGGGCACGACGACGACGCGCAGCTTCTGCGTCTCGGCCGCCAGGTCGGTGCTGCCGTCCACCAGCACGGCCGCCTGCAGGCCGCGGATGCGGATGTTGTCGCTGCGGGCCACACCGGCGGTGATCTTGACGTCGCCGGTCACGCCGTCGAATGTGAAGCCCTCGGCAAAGACGTCGCGGAAGTCCAGCAGGAACCGTCGCGGCAGCGATTGCAGGCTCAGCACGCCCAGCAGCCGCCCAACGCCGGGCTCGGCCTTCAGGAAAGTGCCCGTGTCGAGCTGGATGTTCAAGGCGCCCGCCATGCTGGCGTAGTGCGGCGCCAGCGGCGAGCCGTCCCAGCCGACCTGGCCGGCCAGCACGCCCTTGCCGCCGCGCAGCACGGGGGCGTCCTTCTGGCCTTGGCCGAGGCGCTCCAGCAGCTTGCCGGCGTCGGCGATGTCGAGCTTCCAGTCGAGCTGGGTGCGGCGCCGGGCGTTGCCGTCGCCACCCCAGTGGCCGGTGGCCATCAGCGTCGCCTCGGGAGAGTGGATCTGCAGCTTCTCCAGCTTCCAGTCACGCGCGGCGGCCGGCGCGTGGGCCAGCACCTCCAGCCGGCCCAGGCGCTTGCCGCGCAGCTCGAAGTCGTCGACCGCGATGTCCAGCGACGGCAGCGGGCCGCTTCCCGCGTCGGTCTTGCCCGGATCGATGAGCTCGCTGACCGACTCGGCTTCCTGGCGCGGCAGCGACAGCCGGGTCAGCCGTGCCTGCACGGCGTCGATCTGCCCGCCCTTGACGCCCTTCAGGTCGATGCGGCCGGAGAGCTGCTCGGCGTCGATGTTGACGCGCCAATTGGCGCCCTCGCGCGCCACCACCGCGGACGCGCGGCCAAGCTGGCGGCCACCGACCTTCAGCGCCTGGCTGCGCAGCGAGATCTGGCTGGGCAGCAGGCCCGCGTCGTCAGCACCCTCGCCGCCGCTGCCGCCGCTGCCACCACCCGCCAACCCGCCCAGGCGCTGCTGCCAKGCGTCCAGGTCCAGGGCCGCGACATTGACCTGCAGCAACACGCCGGTGGCCGGCAAGGCCGGCAACTTGTCCTGCACGGCCAGGGCGCCACGCAGCACCTGGGAGCTGGGGCCGGAGATATCGCGCTGCAGCTGGGCCTGCAACAGCGGCGCTGCGGGGGTGCCGACTTCGAGGCGCAGCTCGTCGCGGCCGGCGGCGGTTGGCGTCATCAACAGACGCAGCGGCAGCACCGCATCGGCCTCCTTGTGGCCGGGCGCGGGCAGGTCCAGGGCCAGGCCCTGCAGATTGCTGGTGACGCTGAGCTCGCTCTGGCCATCCTTCGGGATGGCGAGCTGGAAGCGGTAGGCGGCCTGGCCGCTGGCCGCCTGCGCCAGGCGGGTGACGGCGCCCAGCTCCGTGGCGCGGCGCAGGCCCTCGGCCGTGGCCTGGCCCTGCACGGCGAAGCGCATGCCGCCGTCGCGCTGGGTACCGCCCTCGATGCCAGCGTCGCCGCCGAGCAGGCGGGCCGTCATGCCGGTCAGCTGCAGGCCCTTGCGGTCGAAGTCGACCCGGCCACGTGCGCCGCTGAGCGCCGGCAGTTCGGGGCGCAGCTTGAGGTCGACGCCACCAAGCTGGAGCTGGCCTTTGACCGCCGTCTGGTGGGTGTCGTCCAGCGGGATGGTGATGCCAAGCTTGAGCCCGACCGGGCCCTGGGCTGTCGTGGTGCTCAGCGCATGGCCCAGCCACTCGTCCAGCGGCGAAGCGCGCACGAAGCGCAGCAGGTCGGCGCCGGCGCCGCGGCCGTTGCCATCGAGCTGCAGCACGYGGCCATGGTGCAGGTCCTTGATGCCACCGTTGACGCCGCTGAGTTCATAGCCGAGCACCTTGGCATGGCCCTCCTTGATGAACATGCCGGCGCGCTCGAAGACGAGTTCGGCGTCCACGCCCTCCATGGCCGGCCAGTTGCCGCCGTTGTCGCTCGGCGGCACATAGGCCAGCGTAACGCCCTGGGCTTGCGTGGCGACGCGGAAGATGCCGGGGGACTTGGGCGCCGCGAAGGGGAAGTCGCTCAACTCGCCCTTGAGCCTCACACTGGTGTTGCGGGCCTCGCCGCCGAGGATGGCGCGCGCCACATAGCTGCGCGTGGCCGGCAGGCCCTGCGGGATGTAGCGGGCCACGCGCGTGGCCTCCACGCGCTGCACGCGGCCGCTGAGGTCCAGGAAGCCCGGCGTGGTCGCACCGGCCGCGCGCCGCCAGGTGACATCGAACTCGCCGCTCAGATCGGGCGTCTGCAGTTGCAGCTCGCGCAGCTTCAGCTCGACCTCGCCGGGCGTCTTGCCCTTGGCTTGGCTGTCGGGCTGGGGCAGCTTCCAGGTCAGCTGTGTGGACAGCCGCGTGATCGGCAGGTGCGGGTCCTCGAACAGGCCCGGCAGCTCGACCTCGCCCTGGTGCACGGCCAGCTTGGCGGTGCCGCCACGCTCGTTGGCGTCGAGTTCCAGGCTGGCGCCGTGCAGGCCGGGGCGGCCGAGGTGGTCCTCCTGCGCGCCGGCCTTGGCGGCCACGGCCAGGCCGTCGATCTGCGCCTTGACACGGTAGCTGCGCGGCGCGTCCAGTGCGCCCTGCCATTGGCCGCTGAGGGCCGTCAGCACGCCGCGCGGCTCCAGCTCGTCGAGCAGCTGGTGCGCGCGCTCGCCCAGAGGCAGGCGCTGAGCAATCTGGGCCATCAGCGCAAAGTCCAGGCGCTGGGCGTTGACCTCGCCACCCAGCACCTCGTCGGCCTTGCCGAGCTGCAGGGCCACGCCCCAGTCCGAACGCGGCCAGACCACGACGCTGCCGTCGTTGTCCCGGCTGACAAAGCCGAGCTGACGGGCCTGGACGCTCAACGCGCCCTTGGCGCGGGCCAGGTCCAGCCGGCCCTCGATGTGGTCCAGGTCCAGCTCGGGCGCCGATTCCAGCAGCCTCAGGCGCACCGAGCGCAGCGCCAGGTCCAGCGTCGCCGCCACCGGCTGGCCGTCCTTGATCTGGCCCCAGGCGCGCACGGCACCGTCGCCCTCGCTGAGCTGGAAAGGCAGGTCGACATGGCGCTTGAGCTGGCTCAGGTCGGCGCGCGGCAGCTCGGCATAGAGCTGGCCGCTCCAATGCTGGAATTCGCCCGGGCGCTTCAGCAGGCTCTGAGTGAACTGGCCACGCAGCGTGAAGCGCCGGCCCCAGTCAGCGGGCGGCGTGGCGTCCAGGCGCAGGTCGTGGCGGCGCAGGCCGTTGCGCATGACGAAGTTCAGCGCCGACAGCTCCAGCGGCCGGGTGTCGGCGCGCTTCTCGTCCACCCAGCGCACCCGGCCGTTGACGATGGCCAGCTCCGGCTGGCTGAACAGCCAGTCCATGCCGGCTTCGGTGGTGCCGGCGTCGGTCTTCTCGGCCTCGTCCAGGCCCAGCCCGGCGATGAAGATGCGGCCCTGGGCGTCGCGGCGGATGATGAGCTCGGGCGCGTCGACCAGCAGCTGCGAGAAGCGCGGCTCCAGCGCTAGCAGGGACTGGGCCGACAGCACGGCCGCGACGCGCGGCAAGCGCAGGGCCGGCCGGCCGGCAGCGTCCAGCACCTGCACATCACCCAATTCCATGCGCGGCAGCCAGCCACTGGATTCGACGCTGATGCGGCCGATGCGCAGCTCTACCCCCAAAGCCTTTGAGGCTTCCTTTTCCAGCCAGGGGCGCCAGTCATTGGCGTGCGGGAGAATGGCCCAGTGCAATACAGCCCAGGCCATCACCCCCAAAGCCCACAACAGGGCCAGCACCAGCACGGCCCAGCGCAGGCTGTGCCAGCACAGGCGCRAAGGCCAGCGCGAGGCGCGTGTACAGCGGTGGAGGGCGGCCGAGAAGAAGTCAGACACGGTGTCTTGGGGCACGTGAAATGTCGGCCGGCAGTCAATCTAGCACAGGGTCATGAGCGCACTGTTTCCCGTTCTTGCTGAGCACAGCCGCTATGTGCAGCGGGTTCGCCGCCGATATGCGGCGGAGTTGCCACTGTTGCAACCGGGCCTGCCCGACCGGGGCGTCATTGCTGCGCTGATCGAGACTTTGGCCACGAACCGGTCGCTGGCCAGCAGCCTGCGCGTGGCCCGCCACCTGGTGCTGGAGCGCCTGGCGGTGCTGGACATCGAACAGGGCGCCACTGTGGAAGATGTCACGCTGGCCATGACGCACCTGGCCGAGGTGACGCTGGACAAGGCGCTGGCCGATGCGCGCACCGAGCTGGATGCAATCCACGGCGAGCCGCGCACCGCGGAGGGCGGCGACATCGCCTTCTGGGTGCTGGGCATGGGCAAGCTCGGCGCCCGCGAGCTGAATGTCTCGTCCGACATCGACCTGATCTACGTTTACGAAGACGACGGCCAGACGCAAGGTTCAAGGCCGGTCAGTGCCCACGAATACTTCTCCAGCGTCGCCAAACGGCTCTACACGCTGATCGGCGACGTGACCGACGACGGCCAGGTCTTTCGCGTCGACCTGGCGCTGCGCCCCAACGGCAAGAGCGGCCCGCCGGTCGTCAGCCTGGGCATGCTGGAGGAGTATTTCCTCGTGCAGGGCCGCGAGTGGGAGCGCTTTGCCTGGCTGAAGAGCCGCGTTGTCGCGCCGCTGTCGGGCATGGGCGCGCYGGGCGACGCCCGCACCCTGCAGTTGCGCAACCTCGTCACGCCCTTTGTCTACCGCCGCTACCTGGACTACGGCGTCTTCGAAGGCCTGCGCCAGCTGCACGGCAAGATCCGCAGCGAGGCCAAGGCCCGCGCGGCCGGCCGGCCCGAGCGCGCCAACGACGTCAAGCTGTCGCGCGGCGGCATCCGCGAGATCGAGTTCATCGTGCAGCTGCTGCAGGTGGTGCGCGGCGGCCAGTTCCCGGAGATCCGCACCCGCTCCACCGTCAAGGCGCTGGCCCAGCTGGCGGCCGGCGGGCTGATGAAGGCCGAGACGGCGCACAAACTCAGCGAGGCCTATGTCTTCCTGCGCCGCGTCGAGCACCGCATTCAGTTCCTGGACGACCAGCAGACCCATTGCCTGCCGCAGGGCGATGCCGACCTGGCGTGGATTGCCGCGTCGCTCGGATTGAAATGTTCGCGCGAGGCCTGCGAGCTGTTTGAAATGCTCGGCGAGGTGCGCGAGCTGGTCGCGACCGAGTTCGACGCGCTGCTGCACGAAGGCGGCAAGCCCAAGGGCGGCTGCAAGGGCGGCCAGTGCGGCGGGCCCAAGCCAGCCGTCGATGGCGAGGACTTCCTGGCCGGCCTGCAGCCGGAGCTGGCCACGGCCGTGCGCGCACTGGCCGACACGCCGCGCGTGCAGGGCCTGCGCGAGGAATCGCGCCAGCGCCTGGCCAAGCTCTTCCACCGCGCGGCGCAAGCCGTGGCGGCCGACGAATGCTCGCTGGACGCGGCGCTGCGCTTTGTCGACTGGGTCGGCCCGCTGCTGCGCCGCGAGAGTTACCTGGCCCTGCTCGTCGAACGCCCGGCCGTGCAGCAACGCCTGCTGCGCCTGCTGGGCCTGGCGCGCTGGCCCATGCGCTACCTGATGCAGCACCCCGGCGTCATCGACGAACTCGCCGACCCGCTGCTGCTGACCGCCCGCTTCGACCGCGAGGCCTTCATCACCGACCTGCTGGAGCGCGAGCAGGGCTGGGAGCGCAGCGGCGAGGCCGACGAAGAGGCCCTGCTGGACACGCTGCGCCGCGCCCACCATGCGGAAGTCTTTCGCACGCTGGTGCGCGACGTCGAGGGCCGCATCACGGTCGAGCAGGTGGCCGACGACCTTAGCCTGCTTGCCGACGCGGTGCTGCAGATCGCCATTACCTGGGCCTGGGCGCGTTTTGGCAAGGCGCATCGCCCGCAGCCGCGCCTGGCCGTCATCGCCTACGGCAAGCTGGGTGGCAAGGAGCTGGGCTATGGCGGCGACCTGGACGTCGTCTTCGTCTTCGACGACGAGGACGAGAACGCGGCCGAGATCTACGGTGCCTTCGTGCGCCGCCTCATCACCTGGCTGACGCTGCGCACCGCTGCCGGCGAGTTGTTCGACATCGACACGGCGCTGCGGCCGAATGGCAATTCGGGGCTGCTGGTCACGTCGCTGGCGCACTTCGAGGCCTACCAGACCGGCCGGGGCAGCAACACGGCGTGGACCTGGGAACACCAGGCCATCACCCGGGCGCGTTTTTGCGCCGGCAATGCTGAGCTGGCCGATCGCTGCGAGAGCGTGCGCCGGCAGGTGCTGACGGCGCCACGCGACGCCCAGGCGCTGAAGACCGAGGTGC
>NZ_JBFULE010000016.1:0-26193 GCF_056400485.1 Roseateles sp. P5_B10 | reverse complement strand
TCCTTGGCCTTGAGCGAAATCTGCAGCCGGCCCTGGTTCAGCGTCGTGTTGCCACCGTCCACGCCGATGAAGGACGACACGCTCTCCACCGCCGGGTCCTTCAGCACGCGTTCGGCCAGGCGCTGCTGGTGCTCGGCCATGGCGCCAAAGGAGGTGGACTGCGCCGCCTCGGTGATGCCCTGCAGCTGACCCGTGTCCTGCACCGGGAAGAAACCCTTGGGCACCAGCAGATAGAGCACACCGGTCAGGCCCAGCGTCGCGATGAAGACGACCAGCGTCGCCGCTGAGCGGTCCAGCACCCAGTTCAACATGCGGCCATAGCCGGCAATGATGTCGTCGAAGGCCTTGCCCACGCGGCGCCACAGCCAGCCGTGGTCTTCGTCGTGCTCGTGCTTGAGCAGGCGCGCGCACATCATGGGCGTCAGCGTCAGCGACACGAAGGCCGAGATCAGGATGGACACGGCCAGCGTGATGGCGAACTCATGGAAGAGGCGGCCGACCACATCGCCCATGAAGAGCAGCGGGATCAGCACGGCGATCAGCGAGACCGTCAGCGAGATGATGGTGAAGCCGATCTGCTTGGAACCGGTCAGGGCCGCGTCGTATGGGCTGACGGCTTCACCGCCCTCCTCCATGTGCCGCGCAATGTTCTCGATCATGACGATGGCGTCGTCCACCACGAAGCCCGTGGAGATCACCAACGCCATCAGCGTCAGGTTGTTGATCGAGAACCCCGCCATGTACATGACGCCGAAGGTGCCCACCAGAGACACCGGCACGGCGACGGCCGGGATGATGGTGGCCGGCAGGCTGCGCAGGAAGACGAAGATGACGCCGATGACGAGGACGATGGCAAACAGCAGTTCGTGCTGCACATCGGTCACCGAGGCGCGGATGGTGGTCGTGCGGTCGCTGAGCAGTTGCACGTCCAGCGATGCCGGCAGGCTGGCCTGCAGCTGGGGCAGCACGGCGCGCACGCGGTCCACGGTCTCGATGACGTTGGCGCCGGGCTGGCGCTGCACGTTCAGGATGACGGCCGACACGCTGGACTTGCTCGCTTGGCCGGCCCAGGCGGCCAGGCGCAGGTTCTCGGCGTCGTCCACCAGCTGGGCCACATCCTTGAGCCGCACCGCATTGCCGTTCTTGTAGGCGATGACGAGGTTGGCGTATTCAGACGCGCTGCGCAGCTGATCGTTGGCGTCCAGCGTCGAGGCGCGCAGCGGGCCGTCGAAGCTTCCCTTGGACTGGTTGACGTTGGCGCCCGAGATGGCCGTGCGCACATCGTCGATGGACAGGCCGAGCGAGGCCAGCGCGCCCGGATTGGCCTGGATGCGCACGGCCGGCCGCCGCCCGCCCGCGATGCCCACCAGGCCCACGCCCGGCACTTGCGAGATCTTCTGCGCCAGGCGGCTCTCGACGAGATCGTRCACGCGCGTGATGGGCAGGGTCGCGGAACTGATAGCGATGGTCAGCACCGGCGCATCGGCCGGGTTCACCTTGCTGTAGACCGGCGGCATCGGCAGGTCGCTGGGCAGCAGGTTGCTGCCGGCATTGATGGCCGCCTGCACCTCCTGCTCGGCCACGTCCAGGGCCAGGCTGAGCTCGAAGCGCAGCGTGATGACCGAGGCCCCGCCCGAGCTGGTGGACGACATCTGCGCCAGGCCCGGCATCTGGCCGAACTGGCGCTCCAGCGGCGCGGTGACGGACGAGGTCATCACGTCCGGGCTGGCGCCGGGGTAGAGCGTCGTGACCTGGATGGTCGGGTAGTCGACCTCGGGCAGGGCCGACACCGGCAGCAGCCGGTAGGCCAGGGCGCCGGCCAGCACGATGGCCAGCATCAGCAGCGAGGTCGCGACCGGCCGCGCGATGAAGAGGCGTGACGGGTTCATCGGAAGCTGTGAATGGACTCCGCGCGGCCGAGCAGGCCGTCGCGGCGTCGCCAATCAAGGCGCAAATCACAGCCGTAGCAGGGACTACGGCGAGCATTTGCAACGCCGAGTGGCGGCGTTGCGGCGGGATGAGCGGGCGTGCGGGGTGCGTTCACAGCTTCCTCACTGGGAAGGAGCCGAGGCGCGGTGCTGCTGGATCCAGGTGCGGCGGTCTTCCGGGCTCATGGCCTTGAGCTTCTCGACCATCTCGGGCGGCACGCGGTCGGCCCAGCGCGGGCGCTCGCCGTCGGCGGCACTGGCACTGGCGCTCACCCCGCTCGCGGCACTGGCGGGGCCAGCACCGGCGCCGGCGCCGCGCCCCCGGCGTCCGCCAGGGACAGAGGCCCCAGCGGCCGGCACCTTGATGACCTCGGCCTTGCCGCCATCACGCAGGCGGTCGGCGCCGTCGGTGACAACCTGGTCGCCCTCCTTCAGATCGCCCTGCACGGCCGTGAAATCGCCATCGGCCGCCAGGGTCTGCACCTTGCGCAGGGCCACCTGGCCGTCGGCCACGACGTAGACATAGATGCCCTGGGAACCGCGCTGCACGGCCGCCGTCGGCACGACGAGGACGCCCTTCAGCGTGTCCAGCTGCAGGCGCACATTGACGAACTGGTTGGGGAAAAGACCGCCGTCCTTGTTGTCGAACAGCGCCTTGACCTTGATGGTGCCGGTGGTCGCGTCGATGGCGTTGTCGGTGCTGGCAACTCGGCCCTCGGCCAGCTTGGTACGGCGCTCGCGGTCCCAGGCCTGCACGGGCAGGGCCTGCTTGTCGCCCAGCTGCTGGCGGATGCGCGGCAGGCGCGCGTCGGGCACGGCAAAGACGACCGCGGCCGGCTGGATCTGGGCGATGGTCAGCAGCCCGTTGGCATCGCCCGGCGTGATGTTGTTGCCGAGGTCGGCCTGCTTCAGGCCCGCCTGGCCGGCGATGGGCGCCGTGACGCGGGTGTAGGACAGCTGCAGCTTGGCGTTGTCCACCGCCGCCTGGTCCGACAGCAGGGTGGCTTCCAACTGGCGCACGAGGGCCTGCTGGGTGTCGAGCTGCTGGCGCGGCGCGGCTTCCTTGGCGACGAGGTCCTTGTAGCGGGCCAGGTCGGCGCGGGCGTTCTCCAGCTGGGCCTGGTCGCGAGCCTGCGTGGCCAGGGCCTGGTCACGGGCGATCTCATAGGGCCTGGGGTCGATGAGGGCAAGCACCTGGCCGGCCTTCACGGGCTGGCCCTCGTGGAAGTAGATGGCCTTCAGCTCGCCGCTGACCTTGGCGTGCACGATGGCCGTGTTGGCCGAAGCAATGCTGCCGATGGCGTCGACGACGACGGCCATGTCGCGCTTTTGCACGGCGGCCACCGTGACCGGCTGCGGCCCGCTGCGGCCGAAGCGCCCGCCCGCGGGCCGGCCCGACCCGCCGGCACCGGATGCGGCGGACGCCGCACCTGCCGGCCCGTCAGCGCCGCCTTCGCCGCCCCGGCCCTTCCACCACCACGCCGCGCCCGCGATGACGATGACGGCTACCGCGACCCAGATCCAGGTTTTGCTGCCCTTGGATTCCTTGTTCTGCATTCGGTCCACTCCTGGTTGCAGCCAAGTTTCCCGGCCGAATGTAGCTGCAGCATTGCTGGGTCTCAAAGCTACGATCATGGTCATGATCAAGCTGATGGTGGGCCTGGGCAATCCAGGTGCCGAGTACGAAGACACGCGCCACAACGCCGGTTTCTGGTGGATCGATGGCCTGGCCCGGGGCCTCAAGGTGAGCCTGGCGCCCGACAAGGCCTATCACGGCCTGGTGGCCCGCGTGAACCAGGCGCCGGGCGCCAGCGGCCCCATCTGGCTGCTGCAGCCCATGACCTATATGAACCTGTCCGGCAAGTCGGTCGCGGCGCTGGCGCGCTTCTTCAAGATCGCGCCGGAAGAGATCCTGGCCATCCACGACGAGCTGGACCTGTCGCCCGGCGAGATGAAGTTCAAGAAGGGCGGCGGCGACGGCGGCCACAACGGCCTGAAGGACATGCGGGCTCAGCTTGGCAGCGGGGACTTCTGGCGGCTGCGGCTGGGCATCGGCCACCCGGGCCACAAGGATGAGGTGGCCGGCTATGTGCTGCGCAAGCCGCCGCTGGCCGAGCGCCAGGCGGTGGAGGACTGCATCGAGAAGAGCTACGGCGCCGTCGAGCTGATGTTGCGCGGCGACATGGACAAGGCGCTGGCCAAAATTCACGCCAAACCGCCGCGGCCCAAGCCGCCCAAACCCCAGCCGCCAGTAGACACTCCGGCCTCATGAAGCCTCTGCTGCTGATTCTGGCCCTCGCACTCGCACTGCCTGTTCTGGCGCAGACCCAGACGCGCCGCGCCCAGGTCTACCGCTGCGGCCTCGACGGTCGCGACCTGCGCGACTCGCCCTGCCCCGGTGGCAGCGCGGCCAGCAGCGTCGACTACGACCAGCCCAGCGCCGCCGACAGCAAGGCGGCGCGCGACCGCCACTTCGCGGACTCCCGGCAGGCTGCGGTCCTGGCCCAGTCTCGCCGCGCCAGCGAGGCTGAAGCCCGCCACCTGCGCGCTCAGGCAGTCGGCTTGCAGGCGCCGCCACCGCCCGCCCAGGCTGCCAGCGCCCCACAAGTCACCCATCTGAAGCCGCCGAAGACGGCCAAACCGCACAAGCCCTCCACCGCTGCCAGCGACCATCGATAGAATCCGCGCCGTTGGTGCTCGCGCCCGCCTTCACGGCGGCTGCAGTTCAACGGGAATCAGGAGGACGAGCGGTCACGCCGCAGATCTAACCTGAGCTGTCCCCGCAACGGTAAGTGGACGAGGCCTTGGCGCCTCACTGTTCGACCACATAGCCACTGGTGCGTGCACCGGGAAGGCGTCGAGCAAAACTCAAGTCCATCAGCCCGGATACCGGCCAACGACGGGGCCGCCTCGCGCACTTGCGCGGCGGCCGTTTTTCAGCCTTGCTGCGGGGGTCAGCGCGGCTGGGTGTTCGTTCGCGTCTCCTCTCATGTCTCACACCTTCCTCGCGGCCCCTCGGTCGCTGCTCGCCCTGGCCGTGCTGGCCCTGGCCTCGTCCGCCCACGCCCAGAACAAGCTCGACACCGTCGTCACCACCGCCGCGCGCACGCCCCAGCGCCTGTCGGAAGTGCTGGCCGACCTGACCGTCATCACCCGCGCAGACATCGAGCGCCAGGCCGCCGCCAGCGTGGCCGACCTGCTGCGCAACAACGGCTGCGCCGAGATGGTCCGCAACGGCGGTGCGGCGTCCACGACCAGCCTCTTCCTGCGCGGCGCCGATACGCGCCACACGCTGGTCCTCGTCGACGGCGTGCGCATGGACTCGCAGTCCACCGGCGGCGCCAGCTGGCAGGGCATCCCGGTTTCGCAGGTCGAGCGCGTGGAAGTGCTGAAGGGACCGGCCAGCGCCATCTATGGCTCTGACGCCGTCGGCGGTGTCGTGCAGATCTTCACCCGTAAAGCAGGAGGGAATGGCGGCGGCAAGATCAGCGCCGATTTCGGCGTGGGCCTGGGCACCCAGGGCACGATGAAGGCCGACGGCGGCCTGTTCGGCAGCCAAGGCATCATCGACTTCGCCTTCACCGGCGCCATCGAGGAGAGCGACGGCTTCAACTCGACGATCGACGTGCCCGGCTCCTTCAGCTACATCCCTGACCGGGACGGCTGGCGCAAGTACCAGGGCACGGCTCGCATCGGCGCCCAACTGGCCGAGGGCCATCGCGCCGAAATCATCGTCATCAAGAACCACGCGAACGCGCAATACGATTCCTCCAAGTCCCGGCCCCTCGTGGATGACCACAGCGTGCAGGACACCGACGCCACCCGTCTGGCCTGGACGGCACAATGGGCGCCGGCCGTGCAGACGCAGTTCAGCTATGGCGAATCGCGCGACCGCTACGAGACCTCGCCCTCGCCCTATCTGACCGTCACCAAGGTCAAGAACCTTGCCTTGACCGGCTCCTATGTGCTGGGCCAGGGCCAGCAGATCAACTTCCAGGGCGAGCGCATCGAGGACAAGCTGGAGAACAGCGGCCTTGTGACCGCCGGCGTCGGCAAGCGCCACCGCAATGCCATCGGCGCGGGCTATCTGCTCAATGCCGGTGCCTTCAGCCTGCAAGCCCACGCTCGCCACGACAACGACAGCCAGTTCGGCAGTGTCGACACCGGCACGCTGCTGGCTGGCTATGAGGTCGTGACCGGCCTGCGCGTCGTCGGCTCCGTCGGCAATGCCTTTCGCGCACCGACCCTCTACCAGCAGGGCACGGTCTACGGGCCAGACCTCAGCAAGCCTGGCGTCAAGCCGCTCGAAGCCGAGCGCGGCCGCAATGTCGAATTCGGCCTGAAGTACGGCGTTGGCGACACCGAGCTCACGGCCACGGCCTACCGCAACCGCGTCAGCAACCTCATCATCTTCGGCGCCGCCGGCAGCTGCCAGAGCGCCTTCGGCTGCTATCAGAACGTGGCGGCGGCCCGCCTGCGCGGCGTGACCCTGGCTGGCAATACCAAGGCCGGCAGCGTGAACCTGCGCGCCACCATGGACTTCCAGAAGCCCACCGACGCCAGCACCGGGCTGCTGCTGGCTCGCCRCGCCAAGCGCCTGGCCACGGTCGGCGCCGACACCGAGCTGGGCGACTGGGTGCTGGGCAGCAGCGTGCAGGCCTCCGGCGCGCGCTGGGACAACGCCGCCAACACGCGCAAGCTGGGCGGCTATGGCCTGGTCAACTTCAACGCGCAGTACAAGATCCGCAAGGATCTGAAGCTGCAGCTGAACCTGGACAACGCCTTCGACCGCGAGACGTCGACGGCCTATGGCTATGCGTCGGCACCGCGCACGGCGCTGATCAGCCTGCGCTGGAGCCCAAGCTTGTGAGCCCCTCGCCCAAACTCGCGTCGCTGAACGCGAGCGAGTCTGGTCGGTCCCCCAAGGGGACGGCGATGCTTGCCGGATCGACCGGCAAGCACATCGCCCAAGGCGGGCCGGCTTGGGAGCGGCCCGGCGCTCAGCCCGCAAACTCCGGGTACCTGACAAACACATGAAGTGAACAACGCTCACGAACTCATCGTCGGCGGCCAGCGCAGCGGCAAGTCGCGCCGGGCCGAGAAGCTGGCTCTGGGCTGGCCCGGCCGCGTGGTGGTCATCGCCACCGCGCTGGCGGCCGACGACGAGATGCGTGAGCGCATCGCCCATCACCGTGCCTCACGGCCGGCAGGTTTCGAGACTGTCGAAGCCCCGCTGGTCCTGAGCGCGGCCCTGCAACAGGTCGACGACGCCAACACCCTGGTCGTTGTCGATTGCCTGACGCTGTGGCTGGTGAACTGGCTGATGCCGATGAGCGGCGCGCCCGATGCGGCCGGCTGGCAGGCCGAGCGCACCGCGCTGCTGGATCTGCTGCCACGCTTGAAGTCGCCCGTCGTCTTCGTCTCCAACGAGGTCGGCTGGGGCGTGTCGCCGCTGGGTCGAGAGGTGCGCGACTACATCGACGAGCTTGGCCGCCTGAACCAGGACGTCGCGCGCCTGTGCGGCCGATTGACACTGATGGTCGCGGGCCAGGCCTGGACACGACCCGTCGAGGATTCGAACCATGCGTAGATTGCTTGCCCTGCTGCTGTTGGCCATTGCGCTGCCGGTTGCTGCCATCGACATCAAGGACGACCTCGGCCAGGTGACGCAGATCAGCACGCCGCCGCAGCGCATCGTCAGCCTGCTGCCTTCGCTGACCGAGACCGTCTGCGAACTCGGTGCCTGCGCCCGCCTGGTCGGCGTCGACCGCTATTCCAACTTCCCCGCCTCAGTGAACGCCCTGCCCAAGCTCGGCGGCATGGAAGACACCAATGTCGAGCTGATCGCGTCGCTCAAGCCCGATGTCGTGCTGGTGGCCGTGTCCTCGCGCGTGGCCGAGCGGCTGCGCGCCTTGGGCCTCAAGGTCGTCGTTCTGGAACCGCGCAGCTACAAGGACGTTCAGCGCGTGCTGAACATCATCGGCCAGGTGCTCGGCGTGCCTGACGCCCAGCGCGTCTGGCGCCATATCGAGGCCGGCGTCGCCGCGGCGGCCAGCAGCGTGCCAGCGTCGGCGCGGGGCGTGCGCGTCTACTTCGAGGTCGCCCCCGGCATCTGGGCCGCTGGCGAGTCCTCCTTCATGGGCGAGACGTTGACCAAGCTCGGCGCCGGCAACATCATCCCGGCGTCGCTCGGCCCCTTCCCCAAGATCAACCCCGAGTTCGTCGTCAAGGCCAACCCGGCCTTGATCATGATCGGCCAGCGCGGCTCCGAAGGCCTGACCCAGCGCCCCGGCTGGGACCGCATCGACGCCGTCAAGCGCGGCCGCATCTGCATCTTCAAGCCCGAGGAGGGCGACATCCTCACCCGCCCGGGGCCGCGCATGGCCGAGGCGGCGCAGATCATGGCCCGCTGCCTGCGCGAGAAGGGCGCCTCGTGATGAATCTGCGTCCGGGCCTACTCCTGGCGCTGCTGCTCATCGTTGGCGCCGTCGGCGTTCTGGCCGGCGTGGCGGTCGGCAGCACCGGCTGGGCCGACCTCGGCGACGACAGCATGGGCATCATCCTGTGGGAGATCCGCCTGCCGCGCTCGTTGGGCGCCTGGTGGGCCGGCGCCCTGCTCGGCATGGCCGGTGCGATGTCGCAAGGCCTGTTCCGCAACCCGCTGGCCGATCCCTATCTGCTGGGCAGCGCCTCGGGCGCGGGTCTCGCGGTCGCCATCGCGCTGGCGCTGACCGGCATCTCGCCCCAGACCTCGTCGCTGCTGGCCCATGTGGGACTGACCGGCATCGCCTTCGTCGGCACGCTGGTTGGCGTGGGCCTGACGCTGATCCTGGCGCGCGGCGTCGAGCAGACGCTGCGCCTCTTGCTGGCCGGCGTCGTCGTCGGTGTCGTGCTGAACGCGCTGACCGGCCTGGCCACGCTGTGGGCGCCCGACATCCTGCGCGCCATGCAGGCCTTCCTGCTCGGCAACACCGGCCTGCTGGGCTGGAGCAGCGTCACGGTGATGACCGCCAGTGGCATCGCGGCCCTCGTCATCGGCCTGCTGGCCAGCCCGGCCCTGGATGCGCTGACGCTGGGCGAGGCCACCGCCGCGTCGCTGGGCGTGCGCATGGGCCTGATGCGGCTGCTGCTGATCCTGGCCTTTGCGCTGGCCACGGGTGCTGCCGTCGCGCAGACCGGCATCGTCGCCTTCGTCGGCCTGGTCGCCCCCCACCTCGTGCGCAGCCTCTGCCCCATGCTTCACGGCCGGCTGATCCTGATGTCGGCCGCGGCCGGCGGCGCCCTGCTGCTGGTGGCCGATGTGATCGCGCGCGGGTTGATGYGACCGCAGGAGCTGCCCGTCGGTCTCGTCACCGCGCTGCTGGGCGGCGTCTATCTTCTTGTGCTGATGCATAGACGCGGAGCGCCCAAGCGATGAATGCCCTGCACGCCCGCATCGCCCGCGTCCGCATCGACGGCCGCGACCTGATCAGCGACATCGATCTTGCCTTGCCCCAGGGCCGTTGGACGGCCATCGTCGGCCCCAACGGCGCCGGCAAGTCGACGCTGCTGCGCGCCATCGCCGGCCTGCAGCGTTGTGAAGGCAATGTGCTGCTCGGCGGCAAGCCGCTCAATGACTGGCCGTCCCGCGAGCGCGCCCGCCAACTGGCCTGGATGGGCCAGCAGGAGACCGGCGCCGACGACCTGACGGCCCAGGACGTCGTGCAGCTCGGCCGCCTGCCGCACCGGCCGTGGCTGGCGCCGCCCACCGCGGCAGACCATGTCGCCGTGCAGACCGCGATGGAATCCACGCAGAGCTGGGCCTGGCGCGAGCGCCGGCTGGGGTCTCTGTCGGGCGGCGAGCGCCAGCGTGTGCTGCTGGCCCGGGCCCTCGCGGTGCAGGCGCCGCTGACCTTGATGGACGAGCCCCTGGCCCACCTCGACCCGCCCCACCAGGCCGAATGGATGGCCCTGGTGCGTGAGCGCGTCGCCGCCGGCCACAGCGTCGTCAGCGTTCTGCACGAGCTGCATCTCGCGCTGCAGGCCGACCATCTCGTGCTGATGGCCGACGGCCGCATCGTGCACACCGGCGCCCCCGCCGACGTGGCCACGCACGAAGCCTTGAAACGCGTCTTCGGCCCCCGCCTGCACATCGCACAGATTGAAGGCCGCTGGGTCGCCCTGCCTTTATGACCTCTTGCGCCGCCCTCTTCATCAGCGCCCCGTCCTCGGGATCGGGCAAGACCTGCGTCACTGCGGCGATTGCGCGCAGCCATGCACGGCGCGGCAAGCGCGTGCGCGTCTTCAAGACCGGGCCGGACTTCCTTGACCCCAGCATCCTCGAGCGCGCCAGCGGCCGCCCGGTCTACCAGCTCGACCTCTTCATGGGCGGCTTCGCCCACTGCCAAGCCCTGCTGGCCGAGGCCGCGCGCGAGGCTGACCTCATCCTCGTCGAAGGCGTCATGGGCCTGTTCGACGGCAACCCGAGCAGCGCCGACCTGGCCGTCGCCTTCGGGCTGCCCGTCGTCTGCGTCATCGACGCTTCGGCCATGGCCCAGACCTTCGCGGCGCTGGCGACGGGACTGCAGCGCTTCAGGCCCGAGCTGCACCACTGCGGCGTCATCGCCAACCGCATCGGCAGCGCGGCGCATGGGCGCATGCTCAGTGAAGGCCTGCCGGACGACCTGCCGCTGATTGCCGCCCTGCCGCGCGAGCCCAAGCTCATCCTGCCTGAGCGCCATCTCGGCCTCGTGCAGGCACTGGAGCAGCCGAGGCTGGATACACAGCTCGACGCCTGGGCCGACGCCTGGGAAGCCGGGCTGCGGCCTGGCTTGGCCTTCAAA
This sequence comes from Roseateles sp. P5_B10, assembly GCF_056400485.1. Taxonomy (NCBI): domain Bacteria; kingdom Pseudomonadati; phylum Pseudomonadota; class Betaproteobacteria; order Burkholderiales; family Sphaerotilaceae; genus Roseateles; species Roseateles sp. P5_B10. The sequence continues at coordinate 15,443 of NZ_JBFULE010000016.1, read as the reverse complement.
CCCCAGGCCTTCGAGGCGAACACTGAGCCGCCGCTGCCACCGCTGCTCCAGGGCCGCCGCATTGCCATCGCCCGCGACGCCGCCTTCGGCTTCATCTACGCAGCCAATGTCGACCTGCTCCGCGCCCTGGGCGCCGAACTGTCCTTCTTCTCGCCCATCCGCCATGAGGCCCTGCCGGTTTGCGATGCGCTGTGGCTGCCCGGCGGCTACCCCGAGTTGCATGTCGAGGCGCTGGGTGCCCACCCCACGCTGGCCGCAGCCCTGGCCGGCCATGTCGCCGCAGGTAAGCCGCTGCTCGCCGAATGCGGCGGCATGCTGGCCCTGCTGGACTCACTGACCGACGCGGCCGGCGATACTCACCGCATGGTCGGCGTCATGCCCGGCCGCGCCCATGTGCAGCACCGCCTCGCGGCTCTGGGCCTGCAGGCCATCGCCTGGCCCGAAGGCCCGTTGCGCGGCCACAGCTATCACTACTCGACGCTGGAGACGCCGCTGGCGCCGATCGCCACCGCCAGCAACCCCAACGGCGGCAACACCGCCGAGGCCCTCTACCAGCAGGGTTCGCTGCGCGCGAGTTATGTGCACCACTACTTCCCGTCCAACCCCGAGGCGATTGCTGCCTTTTTCGGGAGCTGAAGCATGGAAATCGAGAAACCTCCCGTCGACCGCGAACGCGTTATTCCCAGCGGCGAGCGCCGTGGCCTGGTGATCGTCCACACCGGCGACGGCAAGGGCAAGAGCACCGCCGCCTTTGGCCTCGCACTGCGCGCGCATGGCCGCGGCAAACCGGTGCGCATCTACCAGTTCATGAAGGTACCCAGCGCCCGCTTCGGCGAGCACCGCGTGTTCGAGCAACTGGGCGTGCCGATCGAAGGCCTGGGCGACGGCTTCTCTTGGAAGAGCAAGGACCTGGAGCACTCCGCCGAACTCGCCCGCGAGGGCTGGGGCCGCGCCGAATCGGTCATCCGTGCGGGCGACCATTTCCTCGTCGTGCTGGACGAGATCATGTACCCGCTGCGCTACGGCTGGCTGGCGCTGGAGACGGTGCTGGCCTGCCTGCGCGAGCGCCCGCCGCATGTGCACGTCGTGCTGACGGGGCGCGGCGCGCCGGCCGAACTGATCGAGCTGGCCGACACGGTCACCGAGATGGCGATGATCAAGCACCACTACAAGGCGGGCGTGCCGGCGCAGCGGGGGATCGAGGATTGAGCGCCCTCATCATCTGCACCACCTGCGCCGATGGCCAGGGCCAGGCTCTGCTGGAAGCCGTCGAAAACGAGGCGCTGGCACGCGACTGGTTGCTGCCCGTTCGGGGACAAGCCTGCATGGCTGCCTGCAAGCAGAGCTGCACGGCGGCCCTGCAAGGCCCTGGCAAGCACAGCTATCTGTTCGGGCAGCTCGCGCCCGACGCCGCCAGCGTCGACGCGCTGCTGTCGGTGGCCGCTCAACATTCGGAGCCGGGTGACGGCCTGCTGGCCTGGGACCGCCGGCCTGATCGACTCAAGGGCGGCCTGGTGGCCCGCCTGCCACCGCTGGGCTTATGAACCTGCTGCTGCCGCTGGCCATGATGGTGGCCCTGCTGGTGGATCGCCTGGGCGAGCCGCCGAGCTGGGCCCATCCTGTCGTCGGCATGGGGCGCTATCTTGGCCTGTTCAAGCTGACGAAGCTACCGCCAGCCGTCGGCTTCATCGCCGGCGCGCTGGCCTGGCTCGTCGGCGCCGCGATCGTCGCTTTCATCGCGCTGTGGCTGGAGGGCTGGGTGCTGCTCCTGCTGCAGCCTTGGCATTCACCGCTGCGCCTCGTTGGCGCCGCCTTGGCTGTCGGCCTGCTGCTCAAGCCGCTGCTGGCATGGCGCATGCTGGCCGAGGAGGCGCTGGCCGTGGAAGCTGCATTGAATGAATCGCTGGAAGCTGGACGCGCGCGGCTGTCGCGCCTGGTCAGCCGCGACACGTCGGCGCTGACCGAGACCGAGGTGCGCGAAGCCACCATCGAGACGCTGGCCGAAAACCTCAACGACTCGGTCATCGCGCCACTGTTCTGGTTCGCCATCCTCGGCCTGCCCGGGGCCGCGATCTACCGCTTTGCGAACACGGCCGATGCGATGTGGGGCTACCGCGACGCGCGCGAGTGGTGCGGCAAATGGGCGGCGCGGGCGGACGACCTGCTGTCATGGCTGCCGGCCCGGCTGACGGCGCTGGTACTGATGCCGCCCTCCTTCGCCCGGCTGCCGCGCGAAGCCCGGCGCACGCCCTCCCCCAACAGCGGCTGGCCCATGGCGGCGATGGCGTTGCGGCTGGGCCGGCGCCTGTCCAAGCCCGGCGTCTATGCATTGAATGCCGAAGGGAGCCCCGTGCAGGCCGGCGATGTGCACGCTGCCCGCGCCGTCGCCCAGCAGGCCGTCTTTGCCGGTGCCGTGCTGCTTGCCGCGCTCGCCTGGGCGTTGAGGGCATGAACGCGCCTATGCTGCCCGAGCATGGGGGACCGGATGAGGGTCCGCCAGCAGCACACGACTTCTCGACCAATGCCAGCCCGCTGGGCCCGCCGCCGACGCTGATGAACGCCGTGCAAGCCGCCGACCGTCAGGCCTACCCCGACCCGAACTACCGCACGCTGCGCCGCCATCTCGGTGACGCGGACCTGGTCCTGCCCACGGCCGGTGGCGCAGAGGGCATTCGCCGGCTGACGCTGGCGGCGATGTTGACGGGTCGCCGCGAGGTCTGGGTGCCGCAACCCGGCTTTGGCGACTACGCCCTCGCCGCCCAGGCGTTGGGCCTGCCGGTGAAGCCCTATGCCGCGCCCGCCGACATCCGACCGACGGCACCGGCCCTGGTCTGGATCTGCGAGCCCTGCAACCCGACGGGTGCCACGGTGGCGTCATGGCCCCGGCTCGACGCTCTTGTCGTGATCGACCGCGCCTACGAGCCGCTGCGCCTTCACGGCGACAGCCCTGCCCTGCCGCCCGGAGCCTGGCAGCTCATCTGCCCCAACAAGGCCCTGGGCCTGACCGGCGTACGCGCGGGCTATCTCATCGCGCCAGCCGCCGACCCGGTCTGGTCCCGTGCGTTGTCGCTGGCGCCGAGCTGGGTTCTGTCGGCCGAGGGCGTGGCCATGCTGATGCACTGGCACAGCGACGACACGCAAGCGTGGCTGGCCAAGGCCCGCAATCAGCTGCGTGAATGGACGGCACAGCAGCGCAAGATGCTGGCTGGCCTGGACTGGCTGCAGCGACCCAGTTGCACCCACTTCTGGCTGGCTCGCCCACCGCGACCTGACATCGCGACCCGGCTGCGCGAGCGCAGCATCCGCGTGCGCGACGCAACCAGTTTCGGCCTGCCCGGTTGGGTGCGCGTGTCGGCCCAACCTCCCGCCTCGCAGCAGGCGCTGCAGCAGGCCCTGCTTGAAATCGAAAGCGAAGACTCATGAGTGCCGCGCCGGGCCGTCCCAAGCAAACTCGCTCCCGCTCGGCGGGACAGGCCGTAGGCCGAAGGGTGCATCAATGATCAGTAAAGCAGTGATGGTGCTCGGCACGACGAGCGGCGCGGGCAAGAGCTGGCTGGCCACGGCCCTGTGCCGCTGGTATGCCCGCCAGGGGCTCAAGGTCGCGCCCTTCAAGGCGCAGAACATGAGCAACAACGCGCGCGTCGTGCCCGGCTTGAACGGCCTGATGGGCGAGATCGGCTCAGCGCAGTACTTCCAGGCCCTGGCCGCCAACCGCGTGCCCGAGGTGCGCATGAATCCGGTGCTGCTCAAACCCGAGGCGGATACGCAGAGCCAGGTCGTCGTGCTTGGCGAAGTGGACCCGGCCATGGCCACCATACCCTGGCGCGAACGCAGCGCGCTGCTGAAGCCCCGCGCCCGCGCGGCCCTGCACGAGCTGATGCGGGAGAACGATGTCGTCGTCATCGAAGGCGCGGGCTCGCCGGCGGAGATCAACCTGGCGCCCAGCGACTACGTCAACCTCGGCACCGCGCGCGACGCCAACGCCGCCTGCCTGATCGTCACCGACATCGACCGCGGCGGCGCCTTCGCCCACCTGTACGGCACCCACCAGTTGATGCCCGATGACGTGCGCGCCCAGGTGCGTGGCTTCGTGCTGAACCGCTTCCGCGGCGACGCCGGCCTGCTGTCGCCCGGGCCCGAGCAGCTCGAGCACCTGACCGGCGTGCCCACCATCGCCACGCTGCCGATGTGGCGCGGCCACGGCCTGCCCGAGGAGGACGGCGTCTTCGATGAGACGACGACCGGCAGCGGCCTGCGCATCGCCGTCATCGCCTACCCGCGCATCTCCAACCTCGACGAATTCCAGCCGCTGCGCCAACTGCCCGGCGTGCGCCTGAGCTGGGCGCGCGAGCCCAAGGATCTGGCCGGCGTGGACTGGATCATCCTGCCCGGCTCCAAGTCCACCGCCGCCGACCTCGCCTGGCTGCGCGCGCAAAAGCTCGACGCCGCCATCAACAGCCACCGCGGCCGCGTGCTCGGCATCTGCGGCGGCCTGCAGATGCTGGGCGAGGCGCTGATCGACCCGCATGGCCTGGACGGCAATGCGCCGGGCCTGGGCCTGCTGCCGCTGGTGACCGTCTTCGAGCCCGAGAAGCTGCTGCGCAGCGCGGAGTTCAGCTTCTCCACGTCGCTGGACGGCGGCTGGCAGGCCCTGGCCGGTGTGCAGGCCAGTGGCTACGAGATCCGCCACGGCCGCACCCAGCCTCACGCCGGCCTGCCGCCGCCGCGCGTGGCGCTGCGCAATGCCGCCGGCGAGGCTGTGGGCTGGCAGGCCGGCCAGGTGCTGGGCGTCTACGCCCACGGCCTGTTCGAGCAGCCGGCCGTGCTCAAGGCCCTGTTCGGCCAGGCTGGCCGGTCGCTGGACGCCGTCTTTGATGGGCTGGCGGACTTCATCGACCTGCACTTTCAACCGGGCAAGATTGCGGGCTTGATCGGCTGACGAATTTCCGCATGCGCCGCCTCCTTGCCACCGCCCTGCTCGCCCTGCCCCTGATCGCCCACGCCTGGGGTTCTGACGGCCACCAGACCGTCGCGACCATCGCTGCCGGCCTCATCAAAGGTACCCCGGCTGAAGCCCGCGTCGCCGGGCTGCTGGGCGACATGCCGCTTTCGCTGGCCTCGATCTGGGCCGACTGCGTGAAGGGCATCGCGCCCAGCCAGGGCTATACCTATCCCGCGCCGGGCAAGTACCCCGCGTGCGCCGCGCTGGAGACGCCCTCACGCATCGCCGAGATGGCCGACTACGTGCGCCGCAACGACCGGCAGTGCCAGTTGGGCCTCGACGAGGACAGCTGCCACAAGCAGACCCATTACGCCGACATCACCGTGCAGCGCGGCCGCTACCTACCGAAGGTGACCGGCACGCGCCCGGATGACGTCGTCGGCGCGCTGCGTGCGGCCATCCTGGTGCTGCAGGGCAAGCCCTCGCCCGGTCAGCCCAACTTCAAGAACCAACGCGAGGCCTTGCTGGTACTGGTGCATCTGGTCGGCGACATCCACCAGCCGCTGCACGTCGGCAGCGTCTATCTCGACGCCCAGGGGCAGCGTATCGACCCCGACAAGCAGGGCTTCGATCGCGCCAGCTTCACCATCGGTGGCAACAGCTTGCTGCTCGATCCGGCAATAACGGCGGGATCGAAGAACTTCCATTCGTACTGGGACAACGTGCCTGAGGAATTCAGGCCCCAGCATGTCGATGCCGACTGGCTGGCCGAGGCGCGTCAGGTTCGTGCCGACCCAGGCACTGCGGTCGACTGGCCGCCCCACTGGGCCACGCAGTCACTGGAGCAAGCCGGACGCGTCTTCGACGGGTTGAAGTTCTCGGCCAGGCAGGGCTCACAGTGGGGCGTCGAACTGCCCGGCGGCTACGGCGCCAGGGCAGACGCCATCAAGCGCCAGCAGCTGACGCGCGCAGGAGCTAGGCTGGCCCGGGTGCTGCAGGCAGTGTTCCCGCGGTAGCCGCGGCGGTGAGGCGTTGATACTTCTGCATCAAGGTCTCCCGGCTCTCGATATGGGCCGGGTTGATCGGGATGCACGCGACTGGGCAGAGCATCACGCATTGCGGCTCGTCGAAGTGGCCGACGCACTCGGTGCACTTGCTCGGCTCGATCTTGTAGAACTCCTCGCCCATCGAGATCGCGTTGTTCGGGCAGGCGGGCTCGCAGACGTCGCAGTTGATGCATTCGTCCGTGATCATCAGYGCCATGGRATGCCTCCATCGGGCTGRCGGACGAATACGGCAARCGCCTGCATGCGCTYGCCGCGCGCGGCGGGGCAAGGCATGCCTTGCCGATTCCCGCCMCGCGTTTCGGTGATCATCAAAGCCATCTCAACTACCTCGCTTCTTGCAGCGCTCRTTCARCCGCGCCAGTACCCCGGGCGACACAAACTCCGCCACCTCGCCACCCAGCGTCGCGATCTCGCGCACGAAGGTGCTGGACGTGTACTGGTGGTGTTCGCCGGGCGTCAGGAAGATGGTCTCGACCTCGGGCATGAGCTTGCGGTTCATGCCGGCCATCTGGAACTCGTATTCGAAGTCGCCACCGGTGCGCAGGCCACGCACGACGACACGGCCGGCGTGGGTGCGCACGAAGTCGCGCAGCAGACCGTCGAAGGCGATGACCTCGACATTGCCCAGCGGTGCCGCCACTTCCTGGGCCATCGCCAGCCGCTCGTCCAGGGAAAACATGGTCTTCTTGTGATGGCCGACCGCCACCGCCAGCACCAGGCGCTCGAACATCGCGGCCGAACGGCGCATCAGGTCCTCGTGGCCCAGCGTGATCGGGTCGAAGGTGCCTGGGTAGATGGCCGTGATGGTGGTGCGGGTCGTCATGCGGCCGGATTGTCCTCGCGCCGCAGCAATTGGTAGTGCACGGCGCCGGCTCGGCCCTGGCGCCAGGTCGTGAATCCGGCCGGGGGAGCGATCTCGCCCGGGGATTCGACGTAGATCAGCCCGCCTTCGGCCAACAGCGGCATGGCAGCAGCCAGCGCGCGGTCGAAGAGGTTGTCGGCGAACGGCGGGTCAAGAAAAATGAGGTCGAAGCGGTCCGGGCAAGCCAGCATCCAGTTCAGCGCATTGGCCCGGTGGATGGTGATGGCCGTGGCCTGAAGGCGCTTCTGACTGGCCCGCAGCCCGTCCACCAGCGTCGCCTCGCGCTCGATCATCACCACGGCATCCGCGCCGCGCGAGGCCGCCTCGAAGCCCAAAGCGCCACTGCCGGCAAAGGCGTCCAGCACGCGCCAGCCGGCCAGCGTCTGGCCCAGCCAGTTGAACAGCGTCTCGCGGATCCGGTCGCCCGTGGGCCGCAGACCCGGCAGGTCGGGCACCGGCAGCTTGGAGCGCTTCCACTGCCCACCAATGATGCGGACTTCACTCATCTCACTTCTCCGTCGCAGTCTCGCGCCAGCGCCACTTCGACGCGGCGGCGCAGGGCGGGCGGCGTCTTGTTCATCCAGTCCGACAGCTGCCGGACCTCGTCGCTGCCGCCGCTGAAGACGCTGTATTTGCTGCAGCGCCGCAGCGCCAGGATAGGGCCCCAGTCATCGGCAGGCAGCCAGTCGCGCAGCGAGGTCAGGGCCTCGTCCGTCAGCGAGTCGGCATAAGCAGGCAGAGCAAGCAGCCAGGCCATGCGCCGGCGCCTGGGCTCCAGAGCCAGTCCGGCGTCGGCACTCAGGGCAAGAACGGCCTCATTCAGCCAGGGCGCGAACAGGCCGGCGCGCCGCTGGGCCGACAGCGCCTCGCGATCCAATGCCGCAAAGGCGGCGAGGAAGCGCTGCTTCTCGTTGGCCCAATGCGCGTCAACGAAGTGAGCGATCGGGACGGGCACACGCGGGCCGTCCGCGCGCGGGTTGTCGGAGACCAGATCAAAGACGTTGCTCGCCTTGTCCGGGTCGATCAGGGAACGCCATGCGTCGTCCAGCGCCGCCCCTTCCGGCAACCCCTCGAAGACCGGCTTGTCGGCCTGCCAGCTCAGCGAGTAGGCGCCATGGCCGCGCCGGCCATTGGCATCGTTCTCGGTACCCAGCCAGAAGCGATCGCCGCGGGGCGCCAGTTCCACCTCGAGCAGCTGGGTGACGAAAGAGAAGCCCTGCAACTCGGCAAAGCGCTGCGAGGCCTCGTCCCAGCGCTCGAGGTTCAGGGTCTGCTCGACGGTGCCGCGCGCCATATGGGTGGCAAAGCCCTCGAAGAAGGATTCGTCCGACCAGCTGCCGCCGGTAACGGTCTCCGAAGTCCTCAGCCATTGGCATTGAGCCTGCCGTGGCGCGGCCACCGGCTGCAGCCAACCGAGCTTTTGCTGGTCGTACACCCAGGATTGCGTCGCCAGCGTCAGCTGGGCCAGGGCGCGGCGCAGCCCCGGCGACACCGCGACCGTGCAATCCAAGGGTTCCGTCACCAGCCGCAGCGCGACCGGGCCGGCGGGTGTCTTGTGCGGCGCCGAAGCCGCAACGCTTGGGCCGCTCGGCCCTGCCACTTTTGTCGGCACTGGGCGCAAGGCCAGGCCTTCGGCCACCGCCCAGCGCACCAGATCGGCGTCGCTCCAGCCGGCGCCGTCGGGCAGCAGGCCGGCACGCAGGCGGCGCGGTGTGGCCTTGGGCGAACGCGGCAGCAGCCAGCGGGCCAGCGACACATCACCCGCGCTCCAGCCGGTCATGCGGTCCGCATGACGGCTCCGCGGTGGGTCCACCCACAGGCGTGACAGCAGGGCCGGCAGCAACTCAGCCGCCAGGTCCGGTGCATGCCGCTGCAGGGCTGCCCAGAAGACGTCGTAGTCCCGCGGCTGAAGCGGCTTGACGAAGTTCGGCAAGGCCTCGGGGAGCGCATCATCGGCAGCGGCCCAGGCGATGAACTCGGGCAGGAAGGTCGGCGGCAGCTCGCTCATCCTGTAGTCGAGCCGCCAATTGGGGTCGGACCAGAGCTCGCGCCGCCGCTGGGCAGGCAGGGCGCGCAGCCGCTCGACCACAGGCGCCCAGCGAAGCTGCCAGGCCTGCACCTCTGCCGGCGTTGYGCCTACCCGCTGCGCTTGTTCTCGCAGGCCACTGCCCGCCACCAGGTTCAGGCTGGTCATGACGATGTCGATCGACGGCGCGGCGAGCACATAGGCCCGCCAGTCATCAAGCGGCATGCCACGCAAGTCGCCGGCGCGTTCGCGCGACACATAGCCCCACAGCTGAGCGAAGTCGGCGCCGTGGGGCGGGTCGAGCAGCAGCCCGGGCAGCGCCGCCATGGGCAGGGAGCGCGCCACGTCGGCGGAGAAGCGCACGTCGGACCAGGGCGCCCGCAGGCCGGCGGCCAACAGCGCGCGCACCTCGGCCTCGCTGCCTGCGCGCTCCAAGGCCCAGGGGAGGACGGGGTTCAGCAGGCGGGCGTCCAGTTGGCGCCAACGCGGCAGGGGCCAGGCCTCCGGCACCCACGGCTCGCTCGCCCGCAGCGGGTAATCAACAGCCACGCGGCCCGTGCGCGCGGCCAACAGCCGATCCACGGCGGCAGCGTCGCGGGCGCGTAAGGCCGCGGCGAGCAAAGGCGACCCCTGGGCCACGCCATTGGGCACGCCGAGCTTGAGCCGCAGCAGGGCCTGGGTATGCGCGTCCGTCACCGCACCGGACCAAAGCCGTTTGCTGAGCTCCTCGGCGGGCAGGCGCCGGTAGGCGGGGTGGCGCAACAGCGTGCGCACCCAGGGCCAGCGCTGCATGCGCACGGCCACGCCCAGGGCGTCCAGATCGCCGTCGCCCTTCAGGGTCTGCAGCGGATCGGCGCCATGGTCCAGCAGCCACCGGGTGACGTCGCCAAACCCCGCGCGCAGGCTGTGGTGCAGCATGGTGCCGTTCCAGCGGTAGCGGTCCAGCCGGGCGCCTTGCGCCAGCTGCTCGGCCAGCATCTCGATGAGGTCGTCATGGTCCTTGGTCTCGGCCGCCGGCGTGTCCGGCGCGCCGGGCTCGACGACACGCGGCACCGCACCATCGAGTGCGAAGAAGGCGTCCATTGCCGCCTTGGTGGCCAGCACGGCGTCGTCGGCCTTGGCCGGGGCGCCGATGGCCGGCCCGGCCAGCAAGGCCAGCGCCAGCATGCCGGCCACACGCCAACCACGGATCCCAGTCATCTGACAGCTCCGTTGCAGTCGCTCGCCAGGGCCACGGCGATGCGGCGGGCCAGATCGGCGGGCACCTTCTGGCTCAAGCGGCGCAGGTTCCCGCGCTCCCCCGTCGAGTCGCTCGCACAGCGGCGCGGCTCGATCAGCGGCCGCCAGTCCTCGGCGGGCAGCCAGACGGCGAGAGAGTCCAGGGCCTGGCCGGACAGAGCCGCCGCGCGGCTGGGCCGGGCCAGCAGCCAGGCCATGCGGGCACGCTTCTCGGCCAGCGGCCGCGGGCTGCCGCCCAGGGCGTGGGCAGCAGCATCCAGCCATTCGGTGAAGAGGCCGTCACGCTGATGAGCATCCAGGCGCGGACGGTCCAGTCGGTCGAAGGTGGCGAGGAAATCGGCGCGCTCGGCGGTCCAATGCCGGGCCACGAACTGCTCGGGCGTGACGGGCACGCGCGGCGGTGGGGGCGGCGGCGGGTTGCCGTCCTCGGTCTCCAGCTTGAGGCAGACGCTGAGCGCGTCGGGCGGGCATGCGGTCTGCCAGGCGAGCTGGCGCGGGTCGTTCTCGGGCATGAGATCGAAGCTGGGCAGCCCCGCCTTCCAGTTCAGCAGCATGGCACGCGCGACCGGCTGGCCACAGCGGCCGTTGTTGACCTCGGCACTCAGCCATAGCGGCCCGCCGGGCAGTAGTTCGGCTTCGACCAGCGCGCCCATCGCCTCCCCCGTGCTCAGGGTGACGAAGGCTTGCTGGGCCTCATCCCAGATCGACAGGCGGCCGGCGCCGTCGCCGCAGGGGTTGAAGCGGCGCAGGCCTTCGAAGAAGTCCAGCTCCTCCCAGCCGCCGCCCACATGGGCGATCTCGTTGCGCAGCCAGAGGCATTCAGCCCGGCCGGGCGCGGCCAGGGGCTGGAGGCTGACGCCGTCGAAGGCCCGGTCGCCACGATCGGGCACCTGGGCGATGGGCTGGGTCAGCGCGCGGCGCAGGGCCACGCTGACCACGGGCTTGCAGGCCGGTGCCGCGGCGATCAGGCGCAGGCCGTCGGGCTTGCGGGCGATGGCGAGTTTGCCGCCGAGGCCGGGCAAGCTGACCAGTTTCTCGGCCAGGGCCCAGGCCACCAGCTCGCGGCTGCAACAGGGGCCACGGCCGCCCTCTTGCGGCATGTGGGCCACCGCCAGCACACGGCCAGGCGCCGTCAGGCCCTGGGCGCGCAGCCAGCGAGCCTTGGGCAGCAGGTCGTCGCTGACGTTGTAGGCCTGCATGGCCCGATGAAGGCGCCCTGGCGGCGCGTCGGCCAGCAAGGGCGTGAGCAGGGCGCCGAGCAGATCCCTGGCCAGCTCCGGCAACCGGGACTTCAGCAGAGGCCACCCGGCCTGCACCTCGGCCAGGCTGGCGCCCGACAGCCAATGCGGCAGCTGCTCGGGCAGGGCATCGGCCTCGGCGGCCCAGGCCAGGCCGCTGGCCAGGAACTGGGGCGGCAACTGGCGCAACAGGCCCGTCGGCAGCTTGAGCTCGCGGCGCTGCACGGGCGCGAGGGCGTCGATGCGCTGCACCAGCGGCGCCCAGTGCTGGGTCCAGTTCGCGGCGGCGCCGGGCTTGCCGGCGCGGGCGTCGAGACTGGCGCCGTAGTTGGATTCCGCCGTGTCCAGCAGCTCCTGCAATTTGGGCGCGGCGCGCACCACGGCCTCCCACTGCACCACCGGCTGGCTCCAGAGCTGGTTGCCCTGGCGCCGGCTGAATTCGGGCCACAGGGCGGCCACACCGGGCCTGGGGCCGAGCAGCAGCGAGGCCAGCAGGGGCGAGGGCGCACGGAAGAGCATGCCGCGCGTGAACTCGGGCTTGTCCCAGGGCTGGCGCAGGCCAGAGGCCAACGCCGCCTGCAACTCAGCCGGGCTGCGCAGGCCGGGCAGCAGCCAGGGCAGCAGCGGCGCGTCAAAGCGGGCCTCCAGCGCCAGCCAGACCGGCAACTCGGCGGCCAGCACAGGCGGCTTCTTGGACAACTGCTCGTTGCTGCATTCACCGTTGGCGGGCGACGCGGGCGCTTTCACGCCGGCGATCAGGCGCTCGACCAGGGCGAACTGGTGGCCGCATAGGGCCATGCGCAACAGGCTCTGGGCCGCCGGCGTGCCGGGGCTGGGCAAAGGAACCGACGGGCGCAGGCGCAGCAGGCCGTTGATCTGCGCCTCGCCAGCCGCTCCCGCCCAGAGGCGCTCGGCCCACTCGGCCGGCGTCAGCTTCAGGTAGGCCGGGTGCTTGAGCAGGGTGCCAACCCAACCCCAGCGCTGCAGGGTGACCGCGATGCCCAGGGCATCCAGGCCGTCAGCGTTGCTCGAGGGGTCGAGCTTTTGCAGGGGGTCGGCGCCGCTGTCGAGCAGCCACTGGGTGACGCTGTTGAAGGAGATGCGCAGGCTGTGGTGCAGCAGGGTGCCGCCCCAGCGATAGCGGTCCAGCCGCGCGCCCTCGGCGCGTTGACGCTCCAGGAACTCGATCAGGGCCTCCTGGCCGGCCTCCTCGGCGTCGAAGCCGGGCGGGGGATCGTTGCGATCGCTGCCGGCCACCTGGGCGGCCGGCATGGCGAAGAAGGCATCGAGGGCCGCCTGGGTGGCGAGGATGGCCGCGTCCGAGGTCTTGGCCGGAGCGGCAAGTGCCTGTGAAACCAGCACGACCGCCAGGGCGACGCCAGCGACGAGTTGCGCGGCGCGACCGCCCCTCACTGCCGCACCGGGATGCCCCGCGCCGCCATCAGCGCCTTGGCCTCGCCCACCGTGTGCTGGCCGAAGTGGAAGATGCTGGCGGCCAGCACCGCGTCGGCGCCGCCCTTGGTGATGCCGTCGGCGAGGTCTTCCAGCGAGCCGACGCCGCCGGAGGCGATGACGGGCACGGGCACGGCGTCGGACACGGCGCGGGTCAATTCAAGGTCGAAACCGCTCTTGGTACCGTCGCGGTCCATGCTGGTCAGCAGGATCTCGCCGGCGCCGAACTCGGCCATCTTGCGGGCCCAATCGACGGCGTCAAGGCCGACGTTCTTGCGGCCGCCGTGGGTGTAGACGTCCCAGCCCGAACCATCCGCGCGGCGCTTGGCGTCGATGGCGACAACGATGCATTGGGCGCCGTACTTGTCGCTGGCGGCACGGATCAGGTCGGGGTCGGCGACTGCCGCCGAGTTGAAGGACACCTTGTCGGCGCCGGCGTTCAGCAGCCGCCGCACGTCGGCCACCGCGCGCACGCCGCCGCCCACGGTCAGGGGAATGAACACCTTCGAGGCGACGGCTTCGATGATGTGCAGGATGAGGTCGCGGCCGTCGCTGGTGGCGGTGATGTCGAGGAAGGTCAGCTCGTCGGCGCCCTGCTCGTTGTAGCGCGCGGCGATATCCACCGGATCGCCCGCATCACGCAGGCCGACGAAGTTGACGCCCTTGACCACGCGGCCGGCGGTGACGTCGAGGCAGGGAATGATGCGTTTGGCAAGCATGACGGGGATACGGAAGCGAGGGCTGAATTATTCCCTCGATGGTTAGGGGCTTCGCGGCGGAAGCGAACTGGCGCTCAATCCGTAGCTTCGCAAGTTCCACCACCACAACAGGAGATGACGATGAGACTGACCTCCCCCGCCCTGCTCGCCGCAACCCTCGCCCTGGGCGCCGCCGCTGCCTCGGCTCACCCGGTGACCTATATCGGCACGCTGAGCAACCTCGGTGAACCTGCCGCGGCGGCCGGATCGCTCGGCACGGGCACGGTCAGTGTGATCTTCGATGACGACACCTTCTCGATGAAGGTGAACGTGACCTTCAGCAATCTGACCGGCAGTGTCACGGCCAGCCATATCCACTGCTGCACGGCGGCGGCCGGGGGGGGCTCGGCGGGCGTCGCGACGCCGGTACCGAGCTTCCCGGCCTTTCCCTCGGGCGCGGGTGTCATGTCGGGCACTTATTCGATGACCTTCGACATGACGCAGACATCGAGCTGGAACCCTGCCTTCGTCACGGCCAATGGCGGCAATGTGTCGAGCGCCTTTGCCGCCTTCGCGACCGGCCTGGCCGACGGCAAGGCCTATCTGAACATCCACTCCACGCTGTCCACCGGCGGCGAGATCAGGACCTTCCTCGTGGCTGCACCGGTACCTGAGCCCGAGACTTACGCGCTGATGCTGGGCGGCTTGGGCGCGCTGGCCCTGCTGGCCCGCCGGCGCAGGCGCTGAGAGGCTCTCAGCCGGCCGCTGCGATGAGTTCGTCCGCCCGCACCTGGGCGGCCGTGAAGTCCAGCGCGCCGGTGTAGATGGAGYGGCCGCAGATGACGCCCTCGACRCCGTCGCCCATGACGGCGCACAGGCGCTCGATGTCGGCGATGTCCGAAAGGCCACCCGAGGCGATCACCGGGATGGTGAGCGCCTGGGCCAGCTTGACGGTGGCCTCGATGTTGATGCCGGTCAGCATGCCATCGCGGCCGATGTCGGTGTAGATGACGCCTTCGACGCCGTAATCCTGGAACTTCTGCGCCAGGTCGATGACCTCGTGGCCGGTCAGCTTGCTCCAGCCGTCGGTGGCAACCTTGCCGTCCTTGGCGTCCAGGCCCACGATGATGTGGCCGCCGAAGGCAGTGCAGGCGTCCCTCAGGAAGCCGGGGTTCTTGACCGCGGCGGTGCCGATGATGACGTAGCTCAGGCCATCGTCCAGGTAGCGCTCGATGGTGTCGAGGTCACGGATGCCGCCGCCGAGCTGGATGGGGATCTCGTCGCCGATCTCCTTGATGATGGCCTTGATGGCCGGCTCGTTGACCGGCTTGCCCGCGAAGGCGCCGTTCAGGTCCACCAGGTGCAGGCGCCGCGCGCCGGCATCGAGCCAGCGGCGCGCCATCGCAGCGGGGTCTTCGCCGAAGGTGGTGGAGTCGTTCATGTCGCCTTGCTTGAGGCGGACACAGCGACCGTCTTTCAGGTCGATGGCAGGGATCAGCAGCATGGCCGGGGGCTGAGGGGCTGGAGGGAAAGGAAGGCGGGAGACGAGAAAGTGCAGACCCGTTCAGGGCTTCCAGTGCAGGAAATTGCGGTAGAGGGCGAGGCCCAGCGCGGCACTTTTCTCGGGGTGGAATTGAGTCGCAAAAATATTATCCCGGGCCACCGCGCAGGTAAAGCGAGCACCGTAGTCGGTCTCGCCGGCGCTGTGTTCCGGCAACGCAGTCGTCGCGTAGAAACTGTGCACGAAGTAGAACCAGCTCTCGTCCGGGATGCCATCCCAAACAGCATGCGCCCGCGGTTGGTGCACGCGGTTCCAGCCCATCTGCGGCACCTTGAAGCGGCTGCCGTCTTCCTGCAGCCGGCCTTCCAGGCGGAAGCGCTGCACGCGGCCCGGGATCAGCCCCAGGCCGGGCGTGTCC
>NZ_JBFULE010000015.1:0-26841 GCF_056400485.1 Roseateles sp. P5_B10 | reverse complement strand
CTGGCGGGCCGCGGCCAGCAGGCCGGAGGTCCAGCTGGGCGCTGCCGCGTCACGGGCTGTCAGCGCCGGGCCGAGGCCGAAGGTGTCGAACACCGATCTGACCACCGAGCTGTGGTCGAAAGACTGGCCGGGGAAAACCTGGCTGCCCAGGCTGCCGCGCGCCACCCACGGCGAGACGAGCAGGGCGGGCACGCGCACGCCCAGGCGGTCAAAGGCGAAGCCCACGTCGGGCGTCGGCCGGTTCAGCGGCGCGTCGCCCGGCGGGGTGGCGCCCGGCGGCGGCTCCCGGTCGTAGAAGCCGCCATGCTCGTCCCAGGTGATGAGCAGCAGGCTGTCGGGCCACAGTGGCGAATTGCGCAGGCTCTCGTAGGTGGACTTGATCAGCGCCTCGCCGGCGCTGACCCGGCCCAGCGGGTGCTGGGAGTTGCCGCTGCCGAAGCTGCCGCTGGGGTCATAGGTGGGCTCGATGAAGGTGTAGACGGGGGCGTAGTTGGCGTGGGCGACGTCGGTCGCGAAATCGCTGTGCACGGGGTGCTCTTCATCGCCATTGCTGAACGGATGAAAGCGTTCGTTGGGCTTGATGAAGGTGCTGGCCATGCCGGGCAGGGCCAGCACCTGGGGAACGACGTCGCCGTGATAGATGCGCCAGGGCTGGCTACGCTGGTTGAGGCGGTCGAAGAGGGTGCCGTGCTCGAAGCGGAAGACCGAATTGCTCGCGATCACCGAGCCGGCGATCTGCAGGTTCGTCGGGCTGGTGGCCAGGCCGCCGCTGGACGCGGCATGCACGAAGAAGCGGTTGGGCCAGGTCGGGCCCGGCAGGGAAGAGAACCAGTTGTCGAACAGCAGGAACTCGTCGGCGAGCTGCTGGATCACGGGCACCTGTGCAGGCTCGAAGCCCTGCCAGCCGACGCCCTGGAAGCCGTCCATCGCGCCGCCGTTGATCTGCTGGCGAACGGCATCGAACTCGTGCGGCGGATCAGCGCTGGCGCGGTCGGTGGCGCCGGGGCCGAAGCGAGGGTCGGCGGGCCGGGGCACGCGGCCGCTGAGCCCGAAGAAGTGATCGAAGGAGCGGTTCTCCAACATCAACACGAAGACATGACGCACCGGCATAGGGCTCTCCCTGAGCCGCCGCAGGCTAGCACCGGTGGGTTCAACCGCAGTCCACAGCCTTGATGACGAGGCTCTGGATAATCGGCACTTCCCATCGGAGACCCACCCCATGTTCGAGCACGTCGATGCCTATGCCGGCGATCCCATCCTGAGCCTCAACGAGGCCTTCCAGAAGGACCCCCGCGCCGGCAAGATCAACCTGTCCATCGGCATCTATTTCGACAACGACGGCCGCATCCCCATGCTGCCCTCGGTGCGCGCGGCCGAACTGGCCGTTGTCGAGGTGGCCGGCCCGCGGCCCTATCTGCCGATGGAAGGCGCGGCCAACTTTCGCAGCGCCGTGCAGGCCCTGCTGTTCGGCGTGGATCACCCGGCCATCAAGGCCGGCCGCATCGCCACCATCCAGGGTGTCGGCTCCAGTGGCGGCCTGAAGGTCGGCGCCGATCTGCTGAAGCGCTATTTCCCGGACAGCAAGATTTATCTTTCCGACCCGACCTGGGACAACCATCGTGCGGTCTTCGAGGGTTCGGGCCACACCTGCGAGACCTATCCCTACTACGACCCGGCCACCGGCGGCCTGCGCTTTGACGCGATGCTGGCCTTCTTCAAGGCCCTGCCCACGCGCAGCATCGTCGTCATGCACGCCTGCTGCCACAACCCGACCGGCGTCGACCTGACGCAGGACCAATGGCGCGCGCTGGTGCCCGTCATCCGCGAGCGCGGCCTGCTGCCCTTCCTGGACCTGGCCTACCAGGGCTATGGCGACGGCATCGACGAAGACGCCTTCGCGCCGCGCCTGCTGGCCGACGAGGGCCTGAGTTTCCTGATCGCCAACAGCTTCTCCAAGAGCATGAGCCTGTACGGTGAACGCTGCGGAGGCCTGAGCGTCGTCTGCCCCGACGCTGACCAGGCTGCGCGCGTGCTCGGCCAGATGAAATTCATGATCCGCCGCAACTACTCCAACCCGCCCATGCACGGCGGCCAGGTCGTGGCCAAGGTGCTGACCACGCCGGTGTTGCGCGAGATGTGGGAGGCCGAAGTGGCCGACATGCGCGAGCGCATCCAGTCCATGCGCCGCCAGCTGCACGATGTGCTCGCCGCCAAGCTGCCGGGCCGCGATTTCAGCTACTTCCTGACCCAGCGCGGCATGTTCAGCTACACCGGCCTCACCGCCGAGCAGGCCGAGCGGCTCAAGACCGAGTTCGGCGTCTACATCCTGCGCTCCGGCCGTATGTGTGTGGCCGGCCTGAACACCCGCAACGTCGAAGCCACCGCCGAGGCGATGGCGGCCGTGCTGGCTGGTTGAGGACCCGCGCATGCGAGTCCGGGAGGCCGGCCTTGCCCTTGCTATTGCGGTAGCCAGCAGCACCGGCAAGGCCGCCGACGCACCGCCGGCGGTCGACTCCATCCTCTGGCTGGTCAGCAACACCATGGTGGTGCCGGATGGCGACGTCATGCGCCACCCCGCAGACGAGCTGACGCGCTGGCTGCAGGCGCGGCTGCCCGGTGTGGCCTTGCAGCCCACGGTGGCCAATGCCGAGCGCAGCTGGGTGCTCATCCGCGAGCGTCGGCGGGCCTGCCATGCCGGCGCCGCGCGCACACCGGAGCGCGAGCGCCTGGCCTATTTCACCGACACCTGGCTGGTGCCGCCGCCCCAGCTCATCGTGCGCCGGGACCGTCGCGCCGCGCTGCCGCTGGACGCAAACGGCGCCGTGGACCTCAAGGCCCTGCTGGCCGACGCCTCGCTGCGCGGCGTGCTGGCCCAGGGACGCAGCTACGGGCCGGCCCTGGATGCGCTGATCAAGGCCCAGCCCGCCGGCCCGCAGGTGCAGCACCTGTTCGGCGGCGACTACGGCAGCAGCCTGTTGCCCATGCTCATGCAGCGCCGGGCGGACTACACCCTCGACTACCCGAACGTCCTGATCGCCCAGGCCAGCCAGCCCGCGGACGAACAATCGGGCGAACCGGCGCTGGCGGCGCTGCCCATCAAGGGTGCGAGCGAGGCCATCGTCAGCGGCATCGCCTGCCCGCGCACCGCCTGGGGCCACGCGGCCATCCGCCTCATCGACGCGGCTCTGGGCACGCCAGAGGGCGCCGCGATGCTGCGCGACACCTTGCGCATCTCATTGCCGCCCGACACACAGCGCGCCTATCTGGATGTGCTTGACGATCATTTCAACCGCCGCGCCAGGCCGACGCCCGGCCTCTGAGTGCGCCCGCTCCCATGTCGCACGGTTATGGCCGTGGCCGCCGGTTTCATTGGCAGCGGCCGCACGCCGTCTTTACCCTGCCGCCAGGTTCAAGAAGTTCAGGGCAGGATGAAGCATTGCGTGGTGATCGGCGGCGGTGTGGTGGGCCTGACCACCGCCTGGGCGCTGCTGGAGCGTGGCCACGGCGTCACGCTGATCGAGCGCGACGGTGAGKTCGCCCAGGGCGCCAGCCGTGCCAATGGCGGCCAGCTCAGCTATCGCTATGTGTCGCCGCTGGCCGACGCCGGCGTGCCGCTGAAGGCGCTGCGCTGGTTGCTCGACCCCGACGGCCCGCTGCGCTTCAAACCCGAGGCGAACTGGGCGCAATGGGCCTGGTTGATCGCCTTTTTGCGCAATTGCCGCGGGCCCGTGAACCGGCGCACGACCGAGAGGCTGCTGGCCCTGGGCGCCTACAGCCAGGCCTCGTTCGCGCGGCTGCAGGCCCAGGCRCAGCTGGGCGACAGCATCGCGCTGCGCACGCCGGGCAAGCTGGTCGTCTACCGCAAGCCGACGGAGTTCGCGCGTGTCGCCGCCCGTGTGAAGGGCAGTGGTGCCGAACAGGCCCTGTCGCATGACGAGTGCGTCGCGCTGGAACCCGCCCTGGCTGACACCGAGGCCACGCTGGCCGGCGGCATCTTCACGCCCGGCGAGGCGGTGGCCGACTGCCATGCCTTCTGCACGGCGCTGTACGAAAGGCTGGGCCAGCACGAGCGCTTTCGCGGCCGGCTCGGCGGCCGCGTCAAGAGCCTGCAGCGCGATGCCCAGGGCGGCGTGCTGGGCGTGCAGACCGAACTCGGCGGCATTGGCGCGGATGCGGTCGTCCTCGCCGCCGGCCTGCACAGCCGGGCGCTGGCGGCCACGGTGGGCGTCGAGCTGCCGATCTACCCGTTGAAGGGCTACAGCCTGACGGCGCCCATCCAGCCTGGTCACCGGCCGCCCGAGGTCAGCGTGACCGACTTCGAGAAGAAGATCCTCTACGCCCGCATCGGCCAGGAGCTGCGCATCGCGGCCATGGTCGACCTGGTCGGCGACGACCTGAGTCTGGATGGCCGGCGGCTGGCCTCGCTGCAGCGTTCGGTGCGTGCCACCTTCCCGCACGCGGCCGACTATGACCGCGCCACGCCCTGGGCCGGCCTGCGCCCGGCCACGCCCAGCGGCGCGCCCATCCTCGGCGCCAGCGGCGTGCCCGGGCTGTGGCTGAATGTCGGGCATGGTGCCCTGGGGTTCACGTTCTCTTTCGCAACGGCCAACATCGTGGCCGAACTGGTGTCGGGCCGCGCGAGCCCGCTGCCCCTGGAGGGATTGAGCTTGTGAGGAAAGACGACCTGGCTGCAGCGCTGCTGCAAGCCGTCCAGGCCCAGCATTTCGAGCAGACGGCCGACAGCCTGCGTGGCGGCGAGCCGCTGGATGCCCCGCCCAGCATCGACCTCGCGGTGGCGGTTTTTCCGCGCGACGGCAAGGCGCCGGTCTGCGCCAATGTGCTGTTCTCGCGCGAGCATCCGCAGGGGCTGATTGCGCGCTTCGATGCCACCACCGGTGCCGTCGCCAACATCGCCTTTCATGCCGACGTGCGCGACGCCAAGGGCGATTCCTACGCCTGGCTGCCTGGCGCGGACTGGACTCGCATCGACTTCCCGGCCTGGTTCGGCAGCGGGCCGCGCTTTGTCGCGCCCTATCCGGCCTCGCTGCTGAAGATGATGGTGGCCGTCGGCATGGGTCATCTCGTCGATGCGGGTCGCAGCGACTGGGCGCTGCCTCTGAACTTCACGGGCAAGACCCGCGCAATGGCCGACTGGCTGTTTGACATGATCACCGTCAGCAGCAACGAGGCGACCTCGGCGCTGGTTACCCATCTGCACGAGCGCGGTGCCATCCGTCGCGAAGGCGGCCGCGAGGTGCACAACGAGATGCACGAGTTGTTCGCTGCCGCTGGCCTGCCGGGCTTGATGATCGCCAACACCCAGCCCGATGGCGGTTGGGGCAATGCGGCCGGCTCGGGCGTCGGGCAGATCCAGATGACGGCCTGGGACGCGCTGCGGCTGATGTGGCGGCTGGACGCGGACGCGCCCGCCCAGCCCACGCTGATCAGCCCCGCCAGCCGCGACGTCATCCGCCGCGCGCTCGATGCACAGAAGCTGCACCACAACCTCAGCAGCGAGTCGCTGCGAGCCTTGCCGGGTTGGGTGCCCGGCATCCCGGTGCACTTCGCCCACAAGACCGGCAACACGCAGAACTACACGAGCGACGCCGGCATCGTGCACGACGGCGACTTGCACTACTTGATTGCGGTGACCACCAGCCTGGGGATGCGTTACGCACCGCATCCGGAGGCTTCGACAACCTGGAAGCTGCCGGCCCTGGGCGCAGCCGTTCACCAATGGCTGAAGACGAATTCCTGATCCCGCCGCTGCGCCCGGGCGCATGCGTCGCCGTCATCGCGCCGGCCGGCCCGCCCAAGCCAGGTCGGCTCGATTCAGTTGAAGGCTGGTTGTGCGAGCGCGGTTATCAAGCCCGTCTGTTGCCAAGCTGCTTCGGCCCGCCACCGCTGGACTTCCTCGCCGCACCCGACGCCGTGCGCCTGGCCGACGTGCACGCGGCCTTCGGCGACCCGCAGTTCGACGCCGTGCTCGCGCTGCGCGGCGGCTCCGGTTGCATCCGGCTGATGGATGGCATCGACCTCGGCCTGCTGGCGCACACGCGCAAGCTGCTGATCGGCTACAGCGACCTGACCGTGCTGCATGCACTGCGCAGCCAGGCGGGCATCCCGTCCCTGCACGCGTCCATGCCGGCCAGCGACTGGGGCCTGCCCGGCGCGCAAGCCGACACCGATGCGCTGTTCGAGGGCCTGGCTCGCGGTTGGCGCGTCGGTGACGTCATCGGTCAGGCTCCGCCACATGCGCTCAGCCACGGCGGCAGTGCGAGGGGCCACCTGATCGGCGGCAATCTGGCGATGTTCTGTGCGTTGCTCGGCACGCCTTATCTGCCCGATGCCGACGGCGCCTTGCTCTTCATCGAGGACATCAGCGAAGAGCCCTATCGTGTCGACCGCATGCTGAGCCAACTGCGCCTGGCCGGTGTGCTGGACCGCATTGCCGGTCTTGTCGTTGGCAGCTTCAGCGGCGCTGAGAGTCCCGACGCCGTGCTGGCTGATCACCTCCCCAAGCTGCGCTGCCCGGTGCTCGCCGGCTGGCCTTCGGGCCATGGGCAGCCGAATCGGCCGCTGCCGTTGGGCGTAGCCGCCGAGATGGCCGTCGCTGCCGGCACGCTGACCCTCGTGTGAACGGCCTTCTCGACTGCGAAGCAGCCGAGTGAGGAGGGCCAGTCACGCGCCGCCAGGCGTGCCGCGCTTGCGCGGGTTGGGCCGCCTCGCGGCACAACTGGCACTCATCAAAAAAACAGCCCCGACACAGGCGGGGCTGGAAACCGGCTTCCSGGGCCGGCAGGGAGTCAGAGGGGTCAGAACATGCGGTACTCAAGGCGCAGCGTGAACGAGCGGCCGCGCGGGTCGGCCACGCGCGGTTCCCAGCTGGAGCCGGCGCCGGTGTTGGTGTCGTAGGTGACGCTGAACGGCGGGTCTTCGTTGAGCAGGTTCTTGATGCCGGCCGTGATGGTCAGGTTCTTGATGCCGCCGTAGGCCAGGCTGGCGTTCAGGATGGAGTAGGCCGCCACGCGCGGGTTCCAGTTCGCCGGCGTCACGGTGCCGTTAGCCACGCCGGGCAGCACGAAGTCCTGGTAGCCGGTGCGGTAGACATGCTGGAACGTGGCCGCCCAGTCGCCCTCGGTGCGGGTCAGCGTGGCGGTGTGCTTCCAGCGGATGCCCAGGTCGCCGGCCCGGGTGAAGCGGCCGACCTCGCTGCTGCCCATCGGCGCGCTCGGCACCAGGCGCGACTTCTTGTCGAGCAGGTAGGACACGTCGAAGCTGCCCGTCCACGCCGCGCCGAAGGCGTTGGTGTTGCCGCGCAGGCCCAGTTCCAGACCCTTGGTGTTGGTCTCGCCGGCGTTCACATAGCGGGTGTCGACGGCGAGGAGCTTGCCGCTGCCGTCACGGATGAAGTTGTCCTTGAAGTACTGGTAGTTCTCGGCCAGCGTCGTCAGGCCGAAGGACTGGATCGTGCCGGTGCGTTCGATCGACCACCAGTCCAGGCTGGCCACCAGGTCTTTCGTTGGCTGGAAAACGACGCCCGCGCTGTACATCTTGGCCTCTTCAGGGCCCAGCGTCGATTTGCCGCCGAACAGGGTGCTGAAGTCGCGCACGGACTGGCAGCCCGGCGTGTTGGAGACGACGCGCGAGGAGCAGGTGGCCGGGTCGGTGAAGTCGGCGCCGACGAAGGTGCTCTCCGTGATCGGGTCGAACATCTGCTTGAAGGTCGGCACGCGGAAGCCCGTGCTGTAGGCGCCGCGGAACAGCAGCTGCTCGGTCGGGTTGTACCGCAGCGAGACCTTGGGGTTGGTCGTCGAGCCGAAGCCGGTGTAGTCGTCGCGACGGATGGCGCCGGTGATCTCCATGTCCTTCATGACTGGCACGGCCACCTCGGCGAACACTGCCTTGATGGTGCGCTTGAGGGTGCCGGCCGTGGCCAGTGCGTTGTCGAAGGGCACGTTGAAGATCTGTGCGGCGACGGTGTTGGCATTGGAGCGCTGGTCGCCGTCGAACTTGTACTTTTCGGTGCGCGAGTCGACACCCAATGCAGCCATCACCGTGCCGCCGGGCAGCTTGAATACCGGGCCCGACACGGTCGCGTCGGCCTGCTCCATCGTGAATTTGCCGCCGTACAGCGTCACGCCCTCGGCTGTGATGGCGTCCAGCGCCTTCAGGGCCTCGGGCGTCTGCGTCAGCGAGAAGGGATTGAGCACGCCGGTGTTGATCAGGTCGGCGAAGGGCTGCCAGTAGTGATAGCCCTTGCCGACCGTGGAGCTGCCTTTGCTCTCGGCGCGCGAGAAACCGACGCGGTAGTCCCAATCGGTGAGGAAAGGCAAGGCACCGTCCGCGCCGACCAGGAAGCGCGCGGTGTCGGCCGTGGTGTCGATCTCGCGGTTGCCGCAGGGCATGCAGCGCCAGCGGAAGGCCATCGGCAGGCCGCGGTTGGCCTCCAGCGCCGGGAATGACTTGACCAGTGCGTTGAACACGTCGTTGTAGCCTGCGCCGGTGCTGGGGTAGCGCAGGTTGCGGAAGGGGCTGGGGTAAACAGTGCCGGCCAGATTGATGGTGGCGGTGCCCGAGCCGCTGGTGATCTGGTTGGGCGAGAAGCTCTTGGTGGACTCGGCCCGGCCCAGCACGGCCTCGCCGAACACGCGGTGGTCGCCCAGCTTGAAGGTCAGGCGGCTGACGAGGTTGGTGTTCTTGATCGGCTGCTGGATGACGGCGGCACGGCCGGTGTCCCAGGCGCAGCCGTACTTGGACGCCGCGGTGGCCCAGAGCGTCTCCTGGTAAGGGCTCATGCCATCCACCGACGAGCAGCCGGCGCCGCCGGGCAGGTCGAGGATATTGATGCCGTTGACGCGCAGCGCCGGGTTGGCGAAGTCGAACGGCCYGGCGGTGTTGTTGCCACCCTGGCTGAGCACGTTGCCCAGCGCAGCGCCGGTTGGCGTGGTGCCGGCCACAGCGAACAGCGTCGCAATCGGCGTGCCGCGCGTGTCGGGCGACAGGCCGCGATCGGGCTGGTAGGTGTTGACGAAGTCGCGCTGGTCGCCGCGCAGCACCTTGTTGTCGCGCACCGACAGCGAGGCCAGGAAGTTGAAGCCGTCGGTATCCAGGTTGCCGTAGCCGGCCGTCACCGAGGCGCCGTAGATCTCGCCGCCCTTTTGCTGCGGCACGTCGGCCAGCGCGTTGATCGTCACGCCGCTGTAGTTCTGGCGCAGGATGAAGTTGATGACGCCACCGATGGCGTCGGTACCGTAGATGGCCGAGGCGCCGTCCTTGAGGATCTCGACGCGGTCGATGGCGGCGAAAGGAATCTGGTTCAGGTCGACCGTGCCGCCGTTCAAGCCGTGGGCCGCCACGCGGCGGCCGTTCAGCAGGATCAGCGTCGCATTGCTGCCCTGGCCGCGCAGGTTGGCGCTGGAGGCGCCGTTGTTGCCGCGCGCGGCGCCATCCACCACGTCGGCATTGCCGGCCAGGTTGTCCAGGCCGTTGCCGTTGATGTTGAGCTGCATGATCATCTGCTCGGCCGACGCGATGCCGGCCCGCTCCAGCTCACGCCGGCTGATCACCTGGATGGGCAGGGCGCCCTCATCCTTGATCCGCTTGATGCTGGAACCCGTCACCTCGACGCGCTCCAGTCGCGCGCTGTCGTTCTGCGCCAGGGCAGCGCCGGTATGGCCGGCGAGGCCGACGATGGCGAGCTGGGTTGCCAGACGATTCAACTTCATCTCAAGGACTCCTGCATGTGATTCGATTGCCGCCGATGTTCGCTGGCGCGCGGGGGAGCGCCCAGGGGGCCGCACCCCAGGTGTTGCGCGCTGTTCAATGAATGCTTGTGCGCTGCACATAACCTGCGGGAATGCGTGCTGATGTGAAAGCACGCGCACGGTGCGCGGCGGCCCTCATACAGTGCCGGCGGAGGTTTTCTTCATGCGATTGATCACTGAGGCCGATGTCGCGGCCGTACTCGACCCGGACAGCGCCGTGGCCGCCCTGCGTGCCGCCTTTGCCCAGCACGGCCGCGGCCAGGCGCAGGTGCTGGCCCGCCACCGTGCCACTGCCACGCAGGGCGGCGCCGCGCTCGCGATCAGCGCGATGGGGGCCATCCTCGACGCCGACGGTGAGTTGCCGGCGGTGCTCGGCACCAAGGTCTATTCGGCGCGCAACGGCAAGTACCACTTCCTCGTCAGCCTATTCTCGGCCGAGACCGGCGAGGCGATTGCGACGCTGGAGGCCAACGAGTTCACGCGGCTGCGCACGGCCGCGGCCAGCGCCGTGGCGGCGGACCTGCTGGCGCTGCCAGAGGTCAAGACGCTGGCCGTCTTCGGCGCCGGCATCCAGGCGCGAGCCCATGTCGAGGCGCTGACACGGGTGCGGCGCTTCGAGCGCGTGCTGGTCTGCGCGCGCAGTGGCGGCGAGGCCTTCGCAGGCGAGATCGAGGCACAGATTGGCTTTCCGGCCCGGGTCGTGGATGCCGCCACGGCCGCTGCCGAGGCCGATGTCATTGCGACGGCCACGCGCTCGGCCGTGCCGCTGTTCGACGGCGCTCTCGTCAAGCAAGGCGCCTTCATCGCTGCCGTGGGTTCTAGCACGAAGACGGCGCGCGAGCTGGACGACGCGTTGCTGGCCCGTGCGGCCCTGGTCGTCGTTGAATGGCGCACCGCCGCCGAGCTGGAAGCCGGCGACATCGTGCAGGCCGTGCCGGGCGTCATCGCGCCCGAGCGGCTCGTTGAGCTGGGCGAACTGATCGTCAGCCCGCGTCCGCGCGAGGCGCAGGACATCGTCGTCTACAAGAGCGTCGGCATCGGCCTGGAGGACGTGGCCCTGGCTCGCCTCGTCGCCCACCGCCTGGGAGCCTGTTGAAGTGAAACGAGCCCCTCGCCCGGTCTTGCGCCGGCTGAACGCCGGCAATCCCGGTCGGTCTTGCAGACCGCGCAGCCGCCGGAGCGGCTGCTCTTCGGCAGGCTCAACAAGTCCACAGGACTTGCCGTGTCCGGCCTCAGCCCCCGCGGGGACGGCGATGCTCGCGGCATCGAGCCGCAAGCACATCGCCAACGCGGGCCGGCTTGGGAGCGGCCCGGCGCTCGGCCCGCAATGCGCAGGTTTCCTGCGATGGCTGATGCGGATCTCTTTGCCGGTTGCAGTGGTGCTGCTGACCGGCTGCGCGACGACCTCGGTGCCCGACCCCGTACAGGCCGCGCTGGCCAAGGCCGGCCTGCCGGCGGAAAGCCTCGGCTTTGTGCTGCAACCGCTGGACGGCTCTCGGCCGGCCTTGAGCCAACGCGCCGACGCGGCGATGGCGCCGGCTTCGACGATGAAGCTGGTGACGGCGACCGTCGCCATGGACAAGCTCGGCATCAACCACCGCGGCCGCACCGAGCTGCTGGCAGGTTCGGTTCCTGTCGGAGGGACCATTGACGGCCCGTTGATCCTGCGAGGAGGCGCCGATCCCGACCTCGACTGGCCGGCGTTGTGGTGGCTGCTGCGCCAGCTGCGCGAAAGCGGCGTGCGTGAGATCCGTGGCGGCCTCGTCATCGACCGCACGCTGTTCAAACCGACCCGCTTCGATGTCGGCCTGCCGCCCTTCGACGATGCGCCCGAGTTCGACTACAACGTCATCCCCGACGCCTTGCATCTCAACGGCAGCCTGCTCGACTTCGAGCTGCAAGCCACGGCCACCGGCGTTACGGCGCGCGCCCTGCCGGCCCTGCCAGGGCTGAGCGTGGATGCGAGCTCGATGACACTGTCTGCAAGGCCGTGCAAGGACTGGGACGAGGACTGGAAACCGGCTCTCGCCCAGCCCGCCGGCGAGGGCTGGGCGCTGAAGCTGCAGGGCGCCTTCCCGGCCGGTTGCCACCAGCGCGCGCCGCTGCAGATCGCCGACCGGCAGTGGCTGGCCACACGGGTCGTGCGCCAGTTCTGGGCCGAACTGGGCGGCACGATGGGGCCGGGCGATGCGGAAGGTGCCGCGCCGGCCGGTGCCGTCGTGCTGGCCACGCACCGCGGCCGGCCGCTGGCCGAGGTGCTGCGCGGGGTCATGAAGCGCAGCGACAACGCGGCAACAAGGCTCATCTACCTGCAGCTCGGCGCCCAGGCGGCGCAACCCGGCGAGCCGACGCTGGCGGCGTCTGAGCGCGTCGTGCGCGACTGGCTTGCGGGCCATGGCGTCGACACGGCAGCGCTGGTGCTGGACAACGGCTCGGGCCTGTCGCGCGGCGAGCGGGTCAGCCCGGCCCTGCTGGCCGGCGTGCTGCGCGCGGGCCAGCGCGGCGCCCAGGGGCCGGAGCTGCTCGGTACCCTGCCCATCGCCGGTGTCGACGGCACGCTGTCACGCCGCCTGAAGGACGGCCCGGCCACGGCCCGAGCGCGGCTCAAGACCGGCACGCTGCGCGATGCCGTCGGCCTTGCCGGCTTCGTGCCGGATGCGTCGGGCAAGCCCTGGGTCTTCGTCGCGCTGCTCAACCATCCCGAGGCTGCGGCCAAGGGGCGGCCGGTGCTGGATGCGCTGGTGGAGTGGGTGGCAGGGCAGCGCTGAAGGCTTGATCCCGAGCGGCGTCAGGCGGCGGCGTTTGTTGGCCGACTGACCGCGCTGCAACACGACCCGTCGACATCACGCCGGATCGTGTGTGTCAATCGCCTTGCCGAACCCCTAGTTGGAAAGTTGCTTAAGCCGCAGCGTCACCTATGTTTTCTGCTCGGCACCCGGTTAGGTATCGGGCGCCATGCCAAGGCAACAGGAGATCGCGATGGCTAGATTTGCAGGGTTCAGGCAGGCGGCATTGGCATTGGCCGCGACGTGGTTCGCGGCAATGGTGGGGCAAGCGCACGCGATGACCCGGGAGGTCGACTTCAACGTGCTCAATGCCACAGCGACGCTCCAGGGAACGTTCGGCTCTGGCGACACGCTGATCGTCGACACGGTGGTGACGCAGGAAACCGGCGCGCTGTCGCAGAGCGTCACGTTCACGCTAGGGGCGGGCATCACCGGCTTGACCGGGCGTGCGGTGTGGGAGATCTCGACTGCCGCCGGCCCGGGGCCGCGCCTCGTCGGCGTCAACATCGACATCTTCGATGCCAGCAACACCCTCGTTATCAGCGATGCGTTCGGTGGTGTCCTGGGCGGATACGCCGTGTCGGCCTTCGACGGGGCCATCGGTCCCGGCACCTATCACCTGGTGGCCAATGGCACTGCAGTGCGCGATGCGGTGCTCAATATTTCCATCAGCGCGGTTCCCGAGCCGCGCACCTACGCGTTGCTGCTCGCCGGGATTGGGGCGGTGGGTCTGCTGGCGCGCAGGCGGCGCTTGGGTTGAGGCTCTAGGCGTGCGGCAGGCGGTCCGTCGCAGTTGCGCCGGGACGTCTCACCGTGGCGGCAGCGCCTTCATCGGGCAAGCCAGCGCAAGGACTGAGGGCGCCGCCGGGAAGGCGGCTTCGGCCGTGGCCCTCAGGCGACGGCCTGCGCCAGCAGGCGCTGCGTGACGGCGTCGGCATCCATCTGGGCCATCGCTCCCACCGGCACGGTCAGCTTGCGCTTGATGCGGCCGATGGTTGCGCCGCGGAAGACGGGGATGTTCAGAGGCAGGAAGTAGTCGTCGCCGGGCTCGCGCGTCGTGAAGCGAGCCCAGCCCGACGCCGACCCTGTGTTGTCATCCCGCAGTGCTCACCGGCGACCGTCTTCGTGCCGATCGGGCGTTGAAATCCATGCGTAGACGCTTGCGACGCAATGGCCACAGGCGCGGGCGCTTCGTGCCGCCGCCTGAGCTGCTCGCGGCGAACGCGCGGAGGCGGGATTCCATCGAAACGGGAGCGACGTCCAGGTTTTGCGTGATGGTCCTACGATCCCGTTTCCGAACCGGGATATCTCCATGCGCTTGTCGCTACTGTCGCTCCTCATCGCCTGCCTGACGATCCAGCCTGCGCCAGCGCAGGCCGATGCGGCCGATGCGCCAGTCACGGTCAGTTTGTCGGTCAAGAGTGGCCGGGCGGCGTTCAAGGCCGGCGAGCCCATTGCGCTGGATCTGAGATTTCGCGCGCTGCAGGCGCCGGGGCGCATCGTCACCAATTCGCTGGGTGACTACCTCTCTGACGAGGTCGTCATCACGGCGCTTGATGGCAGTCCTCCCGCCGCGATCGATCGCGAGCGCTGGATGCCGCAGCAGCATGACGTGATCAACCTGCAGGCTGTGCCCGAGGGGCGGGAGTTGACGCTAACGCTGGTGCTCGATCAGCGGTACCGCTTCGATCGCCCGGGGCGTTATTCGGTGCACGTCGTTACTCGGCGGGCGGGACGCAAGGCACTCACCACGAACGACGTCACGTTTGCCGTGGAGATGCCGTCGCCCGATGAGGATGCGGCGCGCGTCCGCATGCTGGCTGCAGAAATCACCGGCGCGCCGTCAGGGCGCAAGTCGGCGGCGGCCGTACAAGCGCTGGCCCGAATGTCTTCCGATGCCGCGGCGCAGGCCAAGCTCGATCTGGTTCTCGAACCGCAGGGCGCTCATCCGTACCGCATCGACATCCTGCGGGGGCTTTGGCATGCCAGCGACCGTCAGCGAGTCATCGAGGCG
The DNA here is from genome assembly GCF_056400485.1 of Roseateles sp. P5_B10. Lineage (NCBI taxonomy): Bacteria > Pseudomonadati > Pseudomonadota > Betaproteobacteria > Burkholderiales > Sphaerotilaceae > Roseateles > Roseateles sp. P5_B10. The sequence goes on along the minus strand of NZ_JBFULE010000015.1, from coordinate 12,274 downwards.
CTTGAGAAGGCTGTCATGGACCCGGCGCTGGCGCGCACGGATCTGATCGACGACCTCGTGCTCCTGAAGAGCAGCGTCGAGGCTTCATGGCCGGCGGATTGGGCGGCAGACGCCGCGCTCAGCAAGCGCATCCGCGCGGCGGCGCTGCATCGACTCGCTGCGACCCTGCCGCTGCGCGATGGGGAGTCCCGTCTGCAGGCCAGTTGGCTGGTTCTCGAACCCTTCCGCGGTGACGCAGCGGCCATGGATGTGACCGACTTTGTCGTCGCTCGGGATTTCATTGCCGCGCATCTCGACAAGTTGCAAAGCTACCAACTGGTCGGCTTGGCGCGCGACTTCCGCGGCGCCTTCGACGGCCTCGCCGTCGTCGCCGCGTTGCAGCACTACCTGGACGCGCATCCGGACGACGCCAACGCGCTGAGCCTGGCCGTGAACCAATATCCCGACCTGGCCCAGCCTTATGTCGTCCGCCACGCGTGCGGCGATCACCCGATGTATTTCGAGCAGGTCCGAGACTTGCCCGTGGCGACGCTGGCCGATGTAGACGATTGTCTTCGCCGCAAGCTGCTGAAGGAGGCGCCGACAGCGGCAACAACCTCCGGTCAGATCGGGCTGGGTGTGACCCTGGCTTTCGTGGCGCGTTTCGCCACACCGGATCTGATCCAGGACGTCGCCCGGCTGATGCCCTCGCTTCAGGGGCGCTGGTTGCCCAATGCCAGAGCTGCCGCGCTTGTCTACCTGATGCGCTGGGACCCCAAGACCTATTCGGCGCAGTTCGAGGTCGCTGCGCAACAAGACGAGGGCGATGTGATGAGCTACACCGCCAAGGTCACCAGCCACTTACCCGCTGACGCGATGCGCGCCTTTTATCGCAGGACTCTGGAGAACGGTTCCGCGCACGACACGGCGCAGGCGGCGATGGTGCTGGCCAGCATCGGTGCAGCGGACGACCGGCCGTTGTTGAACGCGCGCCTGCAGCGCCTGCGCGAGGCACTGCGGGCGGGCCGAGGCTCTCATGATGACGAGAACCTGGAGGCGTCCTTGGTCTTCGCGATCCTCGACGGCTACGGCTGGCCGCGGGAGGAAGGTCTTGCGCTGGTGGCGACGTGCGTTTCCTCTTTCTGCAAGACAAGCTTTCACGTTCAATGACCTGCGCTGGGGTGCGTGACAGTCGATCCGGCGCCTTCGGGATGCCGGAGCTGTTGCGTCATCAAGAAGCCGTAAGCGGTAATGCTCAGGCTGGCGTGATGATGGAAGCCCCGCCAGCCTCTGCCTTTGTAGTGCCCCAGCCCCAGCTGCTGCTTGAGGTCTTGGTAGTCGCGCTCGATGCGCCAGCGCATCTTGCCCTCCAACACCATGCTGGATGCGCTCGTGAACTGGGTCACGGCGCAGCGCTGACGGCGCGGCCTTGCGACCGCCGCTGGTTCACTGCGCCGGTGGCGACGCCAGCGACCGAGCCACGACCGCCTCGTTGCGTGCCATCACCGCCGACCAATCGAATTCCAGCCGCGCACGCGCCAGCCCGTTGCCGGCCAGGCGGCTGGCCTGCGCCGGTGTGCGCAGCAGCGACCTGATCGCCGCGGCCAGCGCCTGGGCGTCGCCCGGCGCCACGAGCAGGCCGTTGTCGGCGTCACGCAGCACACTCGGCGTTCCGCCGCTGGCGGTGGCCACCACGGGCACGCCGGCGGCGTTGGCCTCGCACAGCACCCGGCCCATGGTCTCCACGTCGCGCGCGCCGGCGTGGTGGCTTTCGTAGCTGGCCAACGCAAACACGTCGCTCGCCCAGTAGTAGCGGGCAATCTTTTCGTGCGGTACACGGCCCTCGAAGCGCACCACGTCAGCCAACCCCAGGCGCGCGCAACAGGCCTCGTAGGCTCGGCGGCGGCGGCCGTCGCCGACGATCAACAGGCGGATGGCCGGGAATTCACCGCGCAACCTGGCGAGGGCATCGAGCAGAACTTCAACGCCCTTCTTTTCGACGAGCCGGCACACCGTCAGCACCACCTGCGCAGCCTCGGGCACGCCGAGCTCCGCGCGCGCGGCAGCCCGCGCACCGGGCGGCGGGCGGAACTCGCCAGCGGCGACCCCACCCGAGACGACCTCGATCCGCTCGCCCGCCACGCCAATCGCCCGCAGCAGGTTGGCCGTGTAGTCGCTGTTGGCCAGGATGCCGTTGTGGGCCGCCGCGGCGTGGCGCATCACTCGTTGGCGGCCGTCACGGAACAGGCGGTCGACCCAGTCGGGATGCTGGCCATGCTCCAGCCACCAGCTCAGTGCACGCTGCATGGCCGCCGAGCCGATGGCCCGGCTGCCCCAGGGATAGGGATAACCCAGCCAGGGCCGCAGCACGTCGTTGCCCACCGAGCGACAGACGACCGGAACGCCGGCGCGCGAGCGCAGCAGGCCGTAGAACACGGTCGATGCATAGATCGCATCGGGCCGGAACACGCGGATGCGGTCCAGCAGCAGCTCCTGGTTGTGCCAATAGCCCAGCCGCGACAGGACCCGATGCACCGCATGGGAGCAGCCGGCATCGAATGCGCGCGCGGCCTCGGCCATGGCCGGGTCGGTCACGCGATAGGTCAGCACTTCCACGCAGGCGGCGTGGCGCGCGAAGTGCGCCGCCAGATACCTGGCGTGCGTCTGCATGCCGCCGATGGCGGGCGGCCATTCGGTGAGGATGAGCAGCAGGCGCGGTCCGCTGGCACGCATGCGGCAGTCTCGGGGGTCGGGCGCCGGGGAACCTAGGCCACGGCCGGGCTCAGCAGCCGGATCGTTCCCGCGTCGGCATCCATCTCGGCCGGCGCACCGACCGGCACGGTCAGCTTGCGCTTGATGTGGCCGATGGCCGCGCCCCGGTAGACCGGCACGTTCAGCGGCAGGAAGTAGTCGTCGAACACCTCGTCCAGTGTCAGGCTGCCGTAGCCCTCGCCGGGCTCGCATTTGGTGAAGCGGCCGAGCACGACGCCGCTCAGTTGCGACAGCGCGCCGGCCAGGCGCAGCGTGGAGAGGCAGCGGTCGATGCGGTAGATGTACTCGTTGATGTCCTCGAGAAAGAGCAGGGCGCCACGGCAATCGGGGAAATAGGCCGAGCCGGCCATCGACGCCAGCACGGTGAGATTGCCGCCCACCAGCCGGCCTTGCGCCTTGCCGGGGCGCACGGTGGTGATGCGCTCCTCGCGGGCGATCAGGTCGTCCACCGGCTTGACGACAGGGTTGCGCAGCACGGCGGCCTCGGCATTCATCGCGATGGCCTTGAAGCTTTGCACCGAGTAGTCGTTCCATTCCGACACGGCCACGGGGCTGTGGAAGGCGACGAGGCCGGTCTGGCGGTGGATGGCGTTCACCAGGCAGGTCAGATCGCTGAAGCCGCCGAAGAATTTCGGCTTGCGGCGGATCAGCTCGTAGTCGAGCTTGTCGACGATGCGGTTGCAGCCCGAGCCGCCGGTCATGGCGAGGATGCCGGCCACCGAATCGTCGGCAAACATGGCGTTGATGTCGGCGGCACGCTGGGCGTCGGTGCCGGCAAAGGGCCCACGGCGTGCGGCGACGAATTCGCCCGGCTTGACCTTGAAGCCCAGGGCCTGCAGCACCTCGACGGCCATCTTCAGCGGCTCGCGCTCGAAGGTGGCGTTGGCGGGGCTGACGAGGCCGATCGTGTCGCCCGGGCGCAGCCGCGGCGCGAGCAATGGCCCGCCCGCGGCGCGCACCGGTTGGGCGGCGGCCAGCAGGCCGGCCGTGGCGGCGCTGAACTGCAGGAGTTGACGGCGTGACGGGTTCATATCGCTCGCAAACAATCAGAGATGAGGGGCTGGCCGCGTGCTCGGTCGCGCGGATTCGACGATTTGCGCGGCATTGTGTGCGCCCTGGCGGCATCAGCTGCCGCGGCCTGTTGCCAGTCGCGTGCAAGGGCAGGCACGGGTGGCTGTCCTCAAGGTGAATTTTTCGGGGCCTTCGAAGGATTGACGCTATGGCCGTAGCCTCGCTATGTTGCGCGATCTGCGAAGAACAAGACGAGGAGAAGCTCATGAAGCATGCACTCACCTGGCTGCTGCTCACGCCGCTGCTGCTGGCCGGCTGCATCAGCACCACCCCCCAGGCCAGCCTGGACGACACCAGGAACTGCACGGCCATGGTGGCCGGGGGCTTTCGCAAGGTGGCCGACGAGCGCGGCGAGCGCTTCAATGGCAAGGTCGGCGAAGAGGTGGCGCGCTGCCGCGGCAGCGACAAGGCCGCGGCCTTCCGCAACACGCCCTATGTCGACTGGTCCAACTACTGGGCCACCGGCGACAAGGCCACGCTGCTGCCGGGAACGAGTGGCGTCGGGAGTCATCTCGGGCCCAATGGCCGGGGCGTCGACGGCGCGCTGCTGGACCTCGAGTACCAGCGCATGGAGCTGATCAAGTTCAACCTGTTCGACAACTCCGGCAGCTTTGCCGACTACGCCCTGGGCCGTGAAGGCGTGGCGGGCGCGGCCGTCAAGACCTGGCCCTCGATGCGGCTGGCGGCCGATTCACCGTTCTACGCGGCCGTGGGCGGCGACGGGCCGCAGCTCTGCCAGGGTGATCTGATCCGCTGGCGCCAGCTCAGCGGCGTCTGCAACGACATCCGCAATCCCAAGATGGGCTCGGCCGGCGCGTTGTTCGCGCGCAATGTGCAGTTCGAGGCGACCTACCCCGACATCAGCGACGACGCCCTGGCGCGCAACCGCCATGGTGACCGCATCGCGTTGCTGCAGCCCGACCCGCAGCTGATCAGCCGCAAGCTCTTCACCCGCGCGCAGAGCGACCCCGCCAAATGCCGCGACGGGCAAGGCCTGCCCGGCAATCCGGTGGACGCCAACTGCGACTACCAGAAGGCGCCTTTCTTCAACGTGCTGGCGGCCTTCTGGATCCAGTACATGACGCATGACTGGTTCTCCCACATGGAGGAGGGCCGCAACGAACCCAAGTGGATGCCGGTGGGCTGCACGGGCGATGCGGCCAAGCTGGGCTGCCGGCCCGATGACCGCATCGACCGCGCCTTTGTCGCCGACGGCAATGCGCCGCCGCGCTACACGGCGGCTGACGGAACCAAGCCGCTGGCACGCGCCTTCCGCACCCATGCCAACAACAACACGGCCTGGTGGGACGCCTCGCAGATCTATGGCTACAACAACGTCTCGCGCCAGCGCGTGAAGCGCGACCCGGCCGACCCGGCCAAGCTGCTGATGCCGCCCGGCGCACGTGGCGGCGCGGGCGAGGCCCTGGGCCAGTTGCCCGTCTTCGCGGCGAACGACCCCATCCTGCCGCAGTGGGCCGGCCAGGGTGCGGCAGCCTTCCCGGACAACTGGAGCATCGGCGTCGGCTTCTATCAGACGGTGTTCTCGCGTGAGCACAACGCCTTCGTCGCCGAGTTCCGCCGCCGCGCCGCGGCCACGCCAGAGGCCGACTCGGGCCTGCGCGACCCGGCGAACCCGACAGCCGTCATCCGCTACCGCGACGTGTCGCCCGACGTGCTATTCGAGGTGGGGCGCCTCGTCGTCGCCGCCGAGATCGCCAAGATCCACACCATCGAGTGGACGACGCAGCTGCTCTACGACGAGCCCCTCTACCTCGGCATGAACGCCAACTGGGGCGGCCTGTTCGAAGGGCATCCGTTCGTCGAGAACGCGCTGGAAGCCATCGTCGTGCAGAACTACGGCAAGAGCACCGACGCGAAGAAGGCCGGCCAGTGGTACTCGGCCCTGGCCTCGGGGCCGGGCATCTTTGGCCTCGGTGCGCGGGTCTACAAGGACGACAGCTTCTTTGCGCGCCATGACGCCAAGAAGGACGACATCTGGAACCTCGCCAACCCCGAGCACGTGAACGGCGGCGTCAACCACTTCGGCTCGCCCTTCAACTTCCCCGAGGAGTTCGTCAGCGTCTATCGCCTGCATGCGCTGGTGCCGGACCTCATCGAGCTGCGCCACTGGGACAGCGACCCCAATCGCATCGCCGCCAAGGTGCCTGTCATCGAGACCTTCCGCGGCAAGGCCACCGGCGCGCTCGCCAACGAAGGCGCGGCCGACTGGGCGCTGTCGATGGGCCGCCAGCGCCTGGGCCTGCTGACGCTGGGCAACACGCCGGCCTTCCTGCAGAACCTGGCCATACCGCGGCTGCAGTCCAGCACCGGCAAGATCGACGTCGCGGCCCTGGACATCATCCGCGACCGCGAGCACGGTGTGCCACGCTTCAACGAGTTCCGCCGCCAGTACGGGCTGCGCCAGCTGACCAGCTTCGACGACTTCATCGACGCCCGCCTGCCGGCGGATTCACCCGAGCGGGCGCGGCAGCAAAAGGTCATCAACGACCTGCGCAGCATCTATGGCCAGCACAAATGCGATGCGAAGAAGGTCATCACCGCCGCGCAGAGGAACCTCGACGGCAGCCCCATCAACGACTGCCTGGGCAAGCCCGACGGCAGCCTGGTGGATAACATCGAGGACGTGGACACGGTGGTGGGCTGGCTCTCGGAGTTCACGCGGCCGCATGGCTATGCGATCTCGGAGACGCAGTTCCAGGTCTTCATCCTGAATGCGTCGCGGCGCCTGTTCAGCGACCGCTTCTTCACCAGCAGTTTCCGCCCCGAGTTCTACGGCAACCTGGGCATCGAATGGCTGATGAACAACGGCCCGACGGGCAAGCAGTTCGAGGCCAAGGAAAGCAACGGCCACCGCATCGAGGTCTCACCCTTCAAGCGCGTGCTGTTGCGCACCGTGCCCGAGTTGGCGCCCGAGCTGGCGCATGTGACCAACGCCTTCGACCCCTGGGCGCGTGACCGTGGCGAGTATTACGGCCTGGGCTGGCAGCCGCGCCGCGGCGCGGAAAGCGACCCCGCATTCCGGTGAACCCCTCGTCCAGTCTCGCCCCGCTGCACGCGGGCGTGCCCAGCCGGTCCCCCGAGGGGACGGCGATGCTTGCGGCATTGAGCCGCAAGCACATCGCCAGAGCGGGCCGGCTAGGGAGCGGCCCGGCGCTCGGCCCGCAAGAACGTCGGTACGTCGACCACTGAGGTGAAATCGGGGGCATGAGCTCAGACCTGCCCCCGCTGCCCCACCTGGCCCCCGGCCGCTACCGTCACTACAAGGGCGGCGAATACGAAGTGCTTCATGTGGCCCGCCACAGCGAGACGCTGGAGGTCGTGGTGGTCTACCGGCCGCTGTACAACGACAGCGGCTGGTGGGTGAGGCCTTACGAGATGTTCACCGGCACACTGGAGGTTGACGGCGTCGTGCGGCAGCGCTTCGAGCGCATCGGCTAGAGACGATGGCCGGCAGGGGAGGGCGGGTGGATGAATGAAGAAGATCAGGCGCAGGACGCGCCTGCAGGCGGGCCGTTGCTGACGGCTGCGGCGCTGGACGACTGTGCACCCGCAGTGGGTGGCGCGTCATGGATGCGCGAAGGCGCGCGCGTGCTGGTGTTCCTCCCGCCGCGATGGGAGGGCCTGGAGGCCGCGCCGGTGACGGTGGCGGCGCCGGTCCTGGCGGGCTATCTGCTGCAGTTCATTGCTCAGCGCGTGATGATGCAAGGTGCGCCGATGTTGCTCTGGCAAGGCTTCCTTGCGGGCTGGGCGGGCATCGCCATCATGGCCTGGCTGTGCTGGGTGGTGGCGCGGTCTCGCTCGGCACAAGCGCCTGCGACGCCAAGGCCAGCCACGCTGTTTGCACTGGTTTGCATTGCCGGGCTGATGCTCGGCCTGTTTTCCGGCGGTGTCTTTCTTGGGATGCGAGCCGCGCTCGATCCGTTTGAGAGCTGGCCCCTGAGCCTGCAGCTGACGGCATGGCTGGTGCCCTTGTGCTGGGCTGGCCTGACGCAGCTCGTGCTGCTGTGGCGGGCAGCGGGTTCCGGGCTGGCGCGTGGTGCTGCCCTGTTGCTGGTCCCTATCCCGCTGATGCTGAACGGCTGGCTCGCGCCGCCGACATTCTGGTGGGCCGAGCCAGCGGCCAGTGCCGAGGCGGACGCCGAACCCGAGGTCGGGTTGCCGTTGACCGACGAGACCATAGGCAGGCAAGCGCAGCTCGTCGCTGTTGCATTGCAGGGCCTGCGACCACCGCAGCCGGGCCGGGTCAACGTCTACGCAGCGACCTACGCGCCCAACGCCTCGGAAGACGTCTTCATGCGCGAGAGTGCCACCGTTGCCAAGACCATGCGCGAACGCTTCGGCGCGGACGGTCGTCTGGTGGAGCTGGTGGCCAACCGCGCCACCACTGACACGCTGCCCTGGGGCACGCCGGCCAACCTGCGCCAGACCATCGCCCGCATGGCCGCCGTGATGGACCGCGACCGGGACGTGCTCTTTCTGCACCTGACCTCGCACGGCGGCCGCGACGGCAAGCTGGCCAACGACACCTGGCCGCTGAAGACCGAGCCCGTCACGCCTGACCTGCTCAAGCGCTGGCTGGACGAAGCCGGCGTGCGCTGGCGCGTGATCTCCGTGTCGGCCTGCTACTCGGGCAGCTGGATCGCGCCGCTGGCCGGCGACGGCACGCTGGTGATGACGGCGGCCGACGCGGACCACACCTCCTACGGCTGCGGCAAGCGCTCCGAGCTGACCTTCTTCGGCCGGGCGATGTACGAGGAGGCGCTGCGCAAGACCTGGTCCTTCACCGAGGCACATGCATGGGCACGCCAGGTCATCGAGGTGAGGGAGAAGGAGGCGGGCAAGAGCGACGGCTATTCCAACCCGCAGATCAGCGAAGGCGCCGGCATCCGCGGYGTGCTGAAGCGGCTGGCGGAAGAGCGTGCGCACTGATCACGCCACCCGTATCCAGTCCATCGACCAGTCCATCAACCACGTCTTCCCGCCATCGCGCGACGCGGCCTGCTGCCAGCGGCAGCTCGTCGGCGTGATGCGGTCCCAGACGCTGCGGTAGATGACGGTCTTGCCGTCTTCCTCGGACTGCTCCTGGAAGATGCCCGCCCCGCCTTCGAAGCTGCCTGGCAGACCTTGTGCGCCCAGCTCGCCCGAAGCGGCGTTGACCCAGAAGTCCGACCACTGCGCCTTCTTCACGTCCAGCAGCCGCAGGCCCATGCCGCCGAACTGCCGTGCTGGGATGCGCAGCTCCTCGACGCTGCAGACGCCGGCCAGGATGGCGTGCACCGTCGCCTCGCCCTCGAAGACATCCCAGACACCATTGCGACGCCTGTGGTTGAGGATCTTCCAGCGGCCGCTCAGGAAGTCAAAGTCGCCGGGTTTGCCGGGCGTGCGCGCGGTGGGCAGGGCGCCCGTCATGGCCGGGCCGGGCTGGGGTTCGGCGGGTTCGGCAGGCGCGGCCCTGCTCGGCGTCAGCGCAAGGGCTGCGGCAGCCTGCAGCAGGCGGCGGCGTTCGGAGTTGTCGGTCATGCGCATCTCGTGAGTGAGTGGAGGTGGCGCATGCTGCACGGCATGACATGACAATCGGCGTCATGTTTTGCGGAACATCATCCAAGGCATGCGCGCCAGCCGACTGCTTTCCATCCTGATCCTGCTGCAGCTGCGCCCGCAGATCACGGCGCCGGCGCTGGCGCGCGAGTTCGAGGTGTCGGTGCGCACCATCCTGCGCGACATCGATGAGCTGTCCGCCGCCGGTGTGCCCGTCTATGCCGAACGCGGCCGCAGCGGCGGCTTCAAGCTGCGCGAGGGCTTTGCAACACGCCTCAACGGCCTGCTCGGCGACGAGGCCCAGGCCCTGCCGCTGCTGGGCCTGCCGGGGGCGGCCAGCGAACTGGGCCTGGGCGGTGCCTCGCAGCGGCTGCGGCTCAAGCTGCAGTCGGCGCTGCCGGGCGAGTCCGCCGCGCTGGCCGGCCGGTTGCAGGCGCGGCTGCATGTGGACCCGCTGGACTGGTACCAGGGCGGCGAGCCGGCAGCGCACCTGCCGGCGCTGGCCCAGGCGGTGCTGGAGTGCCGCCGCGTCGAACTGCGCTATCTGAGCTGGAAGGGCGAACGGGATTGGCGCGCCGAGCCGCTCGGCCTCGTGCTCAAGGGCGGCAGTTGGTATGCCGTCGCACGGGCCGGGGCGCGCACGCTGACGCTGAAGGTCGCCAACATCCAGTCGCTCAGCGTSGGCGAGGAGAGCTTCGAGCGCCCGGCTGACTTCGATCTGTCGACTTGGTGGCAGGCTTCGCTGCAGCGCTTTGAGAGGGAGTTGCGGCCCGAGGTCGCCGTCATCCGCATCACCGCCGAGGGCCGCCGGCGGCTGGCCGAGAAGGGCAGCTATGCCGCCCAGGCCGTCGCTGCCGCGGTGCCCGAGAAGCCGGCGGGGCCGCAGCGTTGGGCCAGGGTCAAGTTGCCCATCGAGAGCGTGGACCAGGCGGCGCGGCTGGTGTTGTCGCTGGCGCCGGAGGCTGAAGCAATGGGGCCGGCGGAGGTGAGGGCGAGGGTGGCGGAATGGGCAGGAGAGTTGGTGCGGCGTCATGCAATGGCATAGGCAACTCGCTGCAGTGCCATCAGGCGGAGAACTTGTAACTTCGCGCCGCTTTTGCCGATGTTTTATTGGCATAGTCATTGCCCATCAAACACTTGCAACGGCTGCTCCGGTTTTATGCAGCAGTGGCTGTCGCCCTAGAACACGTTATGCAGCACGCTAGCCTGAACTCCATCGAGCGCTTTGTGCCCTGCTTGTGCCGCGGGCTCGTTGCGTCGGCGACCGAGCGGTCCGCGCGTTCGGGCGAGCGCGTGTCGGTGTCACGAGTGGCGAGCGCCCAGGTATCGGATTCCGCATGCATTGCGCTTGCGGCTAGTCCACCAGGCGTGCTCGCCTCAGCCCTCGACGGGCTTCAACTTCGGCGGCTTTTCCCTGTCGCGGCCACCGGCGCTTCGACAAACGGCGCTCGGCATAACCGGTCGCTCCAGCGGACGGCTTCGCCGCCCGCTGAGCTTTCACGTTGGGCATTGCCCGGCGCCAACATCAGCCCCCTGAAATGACGTTCTTCAGAGCACCTTGCCTGGCAGTCGCCTTGTTGGCCGCTGCAGCGCCCTCTTTCGCTCAAACCTTGTGGGCCTCGCCTTACGGTGCATTTACCCTTCAAATTCCCGAAGGGTGGCGAGCAGTCCCGCTGCCTGATACGGCCCTCGGGTCTGACACGATCATCGATCTGGTCGTGGGAGCAGTAGCAGAAGGCAATCCACCTTTGAAGGCGGGTTGCACAGTTATGCACATGATTCGCTCAACGCCGGTACGACTTACGCAGGCTGCAGTCAACTTGTCGCTGGCGTCCTGGGACAAGGAACTCATCCTCTCGCGGTTGACAGCGCGYGGTACCAAAGTCACTGAGGTGCTCGATTTCGCCAACAGCGTCGAGGCGAACGTGCGGACCGTGTCAATGCACTATTTAGTCGCGACAAGCGCTTCCAAGACAGAGTTCTGGCAATCCCAGTTCTTCGTGGTGCTCCCAGAAAAGGATGCGGCATTCTTCACGGTGGCCTGCCTAGCACCGCAGAGTGAGCAGGGGCCAGAGTTTCAGCGCGCCATGAGTGCCATCAGGTCGCTAAAGTTTCAAAGCCGGGCGGAGTAGCGGCAATGCCCAACCCGTCCGTCAAGGGGACATCATGCGCTTACGCGCCTGCTGCCCCTTACGTCGAACGTTGAGGCTGTCAAATAACCTGAAGTCGGGTCGCCACCGATTCATTTCTTGACGCCTAGTGCGTCAAATGAGCGGACTCGTTCAGGAGTCCCGCAATGCCCCGCTACAAGCCCTGTGATCGCCACGCGCTGTTGCTTCCGGTGGTGCTGTCAGAACAGATCTTGCCGGGCAGCTTCGCCTTCGCGCTGGACTACCTGGTTGAGCACGAGCTTGATCTGACGGCACTGGATGCGCGCTTCAAGAACGACGCCACGGGCGCCAGCGCCTTCGACCCGCGCGTGATGCTCAAGATCGTCTTGCTGGCCTACAGCCAAGGCCTGATCTCCAGCCGCAGCATCGTGGCCGCCTGCGCACGCAATGTCCAGTTCATCGCCCTCAGCGGTGACAGCCAGCCCAGCCATGCCCACATCGCCAAGTTTGTGACCTCCCTGAGCGACCAGATCAGGCCACTGTTCAGCCAGGTCTTGATGACCTGCGACGCCCAGGGCCTGATCGGGCGTGACATGTTCGCCATCGACGGCGTCAAGCTCCCCAGCAACGCCAGCAAAGAGCGCAGCGGCACGCATGAAGAACTGAGTCACCGAGCCGATCGCCTGGACAAGGCTGCGGACAAGATCCTGGCGCTGCACCAAGCCCAAGACAAGGAAGGCGCTCAGGCGCCGCTGGACACCAAACGTCAGGCTCGCATGGAC
>NZ_JBFULE010000014.1:0-27033 GCF_056400485.1 Roseateles sp. P5_B10 | reverse complement strand
GAGGTGGACGGCTTCCTCGCCGGCCGCGCGCTGATCGCGCACGAGCTCGACCGTGCGATGACGGCCGCATCGGGCGATCGCCCCGTCGGCAATCTGAAGCCGCTGACGCCGGCCCAGTTCCGCGCCAAGCGCAAGGCGGCGCTGAACGATCCCGAATTCCCGTCGCACGTCGCCCAGTACGTGCAGGAGGTGGGTGCACGCGCTCAGGCGCACCGTGACCGCGTGAAGCGCCGGGCCCGACGCACGGCGGCGGCGCCGGTCTAGCGCCAGGCCACCCAGCGCCCGTGCGGGTGGCTCCAGCCCAGCGCTCGCTCCGCGACCCGGCCGGCTTCGAGGTGGCGCAGCGTCCACAAGGTCATCGACGAGGCGGCCTCGTCGGCAGGCAGGACCGGTTCGGGAGGCACCGCCTCTTGCGCACTCAAAGCCGGCAGATCGCCGCAGATCCAGGCCAGGCCGTGGCTCAGCGCCAGCCGGTCGACCGTCGTGCGCAGCCGGTCGAGGTCGGCGTCATTCAAGTAGTACAGCACCCAGCTCGTCAGCAGCACCGGTTGAACGCCCGCGGGCAGACCGGTCAGCCACGGCTCGATCGCGGCGATGCAGTCGTCGGCCTGGCGCACCGTGTGCGGCAGAGACTGCATCTGATGCGCGGCACGGGCCAGGCGTTCGCGGCGGGTGGCGTCGTGCGGCCACAAACAGGCCTGCAACCAGCGCAGGCGCTCCGGGTCGCCCGGATCGACGGGAGCGGGATCGAGGCCGTAGCGCAGCGTCAGTCGCCAGTCGGCGGCCGCGGGCGGCGGCGCAGCGCCCAGCCAGCGCGATTCGATCTCGGCGCGCCGGCCATCGCGGGCTGGACCGCGCTCATGCCAGCAGCCATCGTCCGTGCGATAGCGCAGCGCGTATTGGTCGACACCGAGGTTGAGGCCGGCACTGCAACCCAGGTCCAACAGCGCGAGGTGGCGGGCGCCGGTGGCACGCGCCGCATCGCCTAAAGCCGGCCAGAGGGCCGCGCCGCGGGTGATCTCGTTGGTCTGCGTCGCGCCATGGCGCAGATGGTGCAGCAGCGCCGGCCATTCGCGCTCGAGGCAGATCGACAGCGCGGCGGCCAGGCCGGCGTCGGGCTCGCGGCTGCCACCGGCGCTGGGGTAGTAGGCGGCCAGCTCGGGCGCGGCGCCGGCCAGCACGCGCTCATGCAAGGCCGCCAGCAGCAGATTGGCCTTGCGCTGCTCGGGCGGCGCCTCGGCCAGCAGGGCCAGCGCCCGGTCGTCGTGGGCGGCCACGCCGCACAGCGCAACGTAGAGCGGCTCCTGGCTGCATTCCTCGCGCCCGAAGCGAGCCAGCAGCATCGACAGGTCAGGTCTTTCCATGCGCCCAGCATAGGCAGGCCGCGCGTCGCCTTGTGTCGGCCAGCCGACAATGCGCCATGCCCCTCGACTCGGCCCTGCAGCGCGTCTTCGACGCCCATTTCCCGGGCGTCGCGCTGCCCGCCGATATCGCCGCGGGCATTGCCGGGCGCCGCCTGGCCAATGGGCGCAGCCTCTTCGTGCAGGGCCAGAAGACGGCGGCCTTCTACGCGGTCGCGGCCGGCGAGATCGAGACCCGTTTCACGGCCGCGGACGGCACGGTGTCGGTCATCGAGAACGTCGGCCCGCCGCGACTCTTCGGCCTCGCCGCCTTCGCCGCCGGCCAGCCTTCGGAATACGAGGCGATCGCGCGCGGCGCCACCGAGGTGCTGGTCTTCGGCCGCGAGGCCTATACGCGCCTGATGGACGAGGTGCCGGGCTTCGCGCGCGCCCTGCTGGCCGAGTTCGCCCGCCGCTATGACGGCACGCTGCGCCTGCTGCAGGCGGCGCGCCACCAGGGTGCAGCCGAACGCTTCGCATTGGCGCTGGCGCAGCTGGCCCGCGAGCGTGGCCGTGCGGCTGACGAGGGTTGGGTCGAAGTGCAGGCCACGCAGGCCGAGCTGGCGCGCCTGGCCCATCTGTCGCGGCAGACGGCCAACGAGCTGCTGGGCGAGGCGGAGGCCGCCGGCCAGGTCAGGCGGGGCCGAGGCCGCTGGCTGTGGCGGGCTCGGTAACGGCCGGAACGGGCGTGCAGGACGGCACGCTCGCTCGCCGCGTTACATGTCGGCGCGCCGGGCTTCGGCCGTAATGTGGCAACCACCGGCCCGGGCTTCCCGACCCGCCGGCGTTTTTCCGGAGCTACTGCCTTGTCCGACATCCAATCCATCGTCATCGTGGGCGGCGGCAGCGCCGGCTGGCTGGCGGCCTGCTTCCTGCAGCGCGCCCTCGGCGCGGTGCGCCAGACACCCCTGCCCATCACGCTGATCGAGTCACCGCGCATTGCCGGCATCGGCGTGGGCGAGGCCACGCTGYCGACGCTGCGCGGCATGATGCAGGCGCTGGGCCTGCCCGAGGCCGCCCTGTTCGGCGCGGCCGATGCGACGCTGAACAACGGCGTGCGCTTTCACGGCTGGCGCAGCGGCGGCAGCGCGGCCGACGACAGTTACGACCACCCCTTCGACGCGCCCCCGCCCTTCGGCGGCTTCGCGACGACGGCCCACTGGCTGAACCTGATGCAGCGCGGCCTGACCCAACAGCCCATGGCCCAGGCCTGCACGGTGCAGACGACGCTGTTCGACGGCCACCAGTCACCGAAGCTGATGGACTCGCCCGACTACCAGGCGCCGGTCAACTATGGCTACCACCTGGATGCCGCCAAGCTGGCCATGCTGCTGCAGCAGACCGCGCTGCGGCGCGGCGTGCGCCATGTGCAGGGCGAGGTAGCCCAGGTGCAGCGCGGCGCAGCCGGCATCGAGGCGGTCGAACTGGCCGACGGCCGGCGCTTTGCCGCCAGCTTCTTCGTCGACTGCAGCGGGGCAGATTCACTGCTGCTGCAGCGGGCCCTGGGCGTGCCCTGGGTGTCCTATGCCGACTGGCTGCCCTGCGACCGCAGCATCGCCGTGCCGGTGGCCTATGCGCGGGACGACACCGCGCTGCGCAGCCACACCGCCATCACGGCCCAGGACGCCGGCTGGAGCTGGGAGATCGACCTGCAAAGCCGCCGCGGCACGGGCTATGTCTATGCGTCGCGCTTTTGCAGCGACGACGAGGCCCTGCAGCGGCTGCAACAGCTCAATGCCGGGCACCGCGCGCTGGCCGCGCCTCATTTCACGACGCTGCGGGCCGGCCATGCCGCGCGGATCTGGGAGCAGAACTGCCTGGCCCTGGGTGCGGCGGGCGGCTTCGTCGAGCCGCTGGAGTCCACCAGCCTCTACCTGGTCGAATGGGCGCTGCAGATGTTCGTCGACCATGTCGCGCCCTCGGGCAACAGCGCGGTTTGCCGCGACCGGCTGAACCGCCTGGCGGGCGACTTCCACGAGGAGCTGCGCGACTTCATCGTCGCCCACTACACACTCTCGCAACGGCGTGACACGCCGTTCTGGCGTACCTGCACCGACGCAGCGGCCCTGCCGCCGCGCCTCGTCGAGTTGCTGGCCCTGTGGGATGCCAAGGTGCCGACGGCCACTGATCTGGACAGCCGCCTGTCGCCCTTCGGCCCGTCCAACTGGTCCTATGTGCTGGCCGGCCTGCATCGCCTGCCCAGCCAGGGCATCGGCCTGGCCGCCCACATCTCCGCAGAGGTCAGCCAGCAGGCCCTGGCCCATGTGCGTGACGTCCGCCGCGCGGCATCGGAGCAGTCACCGACGATGCGGGACTATCTGCGCAGCCAGCAGGGGATGGCCCCGCAGGTAACAGCTCACTGAAGCGAGTCAGGTCGCGGCGAGTGCCGCTTCAATGTCGCCCCGCATCTTTTCAGGCGGGTCATTTGGCGCATAGCGCTTGATGACCTGGCCGTCGCGGCCGATCAGGAACTTGGTGAAGTTCCACTTGATGGCCTCGGTGCCCAGGAAGCCCGGCTTCTCGCTCTTCAGGAACTTCCACAGCGGGTGGGCCTCGCCGCCATTGACCTTGGTCTTGGTCATCATCGGGAAGCTGACGCCGTAGTTCAGCTCGCAAAAAGACGCGATCTGGTCGTTGCTGCCTGGGTCCTGGCCGCCGAACTCGTTGCTCGGGAAGCCAATGACGACCAGCCCCCTGGGGCCGTAATCCTCCCAAAGCTGCTCCAGGCCCTTGAACTGCGGCGTGAAACCGCATTCGCTGGCCGTGTTGACGATGAGCAGGACCTTGCCGCGCTGCGAGGCCAGGTCGGCCGGCTCGCCGCGGATGGAAACGGCCTGGAAGTCGAAGACGCTCTCGCTCATGGGCTTCCTCCCTAGAAAGGCCGTCCATACTAACCCCAGGCAGGCCCGAGGGTTTGTAGCATGGCGCCGCCCGCGCGGCTGGCCGTCCAATCGCGCGAACTTGGCGCCCCGTCCTCCGGGACAGGCTCACGTCAGCAACTTCGGAAACCACCCCATTCATGGATCACCTGGCTTGCTACACCCCGGCCGACCTGGCCGGACGCACCCCGCCCGACTTCAGCACCTTCCGCTGGAAGCTGCTGGCCCAGGGAGACTCGTGGTTTTCGAATGCGCGCGCCAAGCTCAACGCCCACGCCAACCTGCTGCAGGAGCTGGTCTTCAAGTCCAACACGGCCGCGGTCAATTGCGCCGGCACCGGCAATGCGCTGTCGCACATGGTGGACCTCGAGTCCAGCCCCGACTTCGTGCGCCTCTTGACCGGCCCCGACGCGCCGACCTGGGACGGCATCCTGCTGTCCGTCGGTGGCAATGACCTGATCGCCGCGGCACGCACGCCGGCCCAGAACTGGAATGGCGAGCCCATCCCCCTGGAGCTGCGCCTGCTGCGCCACCAGACCGAATGGGGGCCGCCCTCGGCCGGCGTCGCGCGCTATTTCTCCGAGCCCGGCTGGGCGACCTATGCCGACTACCTGCGGGCCAACGTCAAGCATCTGCTGTCCTTGCGCGACCAGGGCCCGTCCATGGGCAAGCCCGTCTTCATGCATTGCTACGCCGTGCCCATGCCGCGCCCGGCGGCCGCCGAGGGCGGCGATGACCTGGGCGCGGGCGGCCCCTGGCTTTACCCGGCGCTGAAGGCCTATGGCGTGCCCGCCGCCGATTGGGCTGCCGTCAGCCGGCTGATGGTCTTCCATCTGGCCCAGCTACTGAAGAGCATGGCCGCAGACAAGGAAGCCTTCCGCGGCCTCTTCATCTTTGATTCGACCGCCGTGCCGCTGGCACTGGCCGCGCCGGGCTCCACCGGCATCAGCGGCGACTGGCACAACGAGATCCACCTCAACCACAGCGGCTGCTTCAAGATCGCACGCGCCTGGAGCGAGCACATCGAGATGGTGCTGGAAGGCAAGCACCTGATCCCGGTGCCCACCGGCCGCAAGGGCCGCGGCAGCAGCGCCAGCAGCTGAACGTCCCGTCTTTCTGGCAGGTCTGCCAGGTCTGCCGGGGCCGGATTACCGGTCCTGCGGCAGGTGATCCGTGCGGGCCAAGTCGAGCAGATGCTCGACCTCTTCCTTGTGCACGACCAGGTTGCGCTGGTGCCAGCGCCGGATCCACCACATGGCACCGGCCACGACGACGCCGAAGATCGTGATCGCGCCGAAGGCCGACAGGCCGAAGCGGGTCATCGCCGTGTAGAAGGCGCCCAGGCCCAGGATGCAGGCCTGCTCGTTGAAGTTCTGCACCGCGATGCTGCGCCCGGCCCCCATCAGGTTGTGGCCACGGTGCTGCAGCAGCGCGTTCATCGGCACGACGAGGTAGCCGCCGATGCCGCCCAGCAGGATCAGGAAGGGGGCAGCCACCCACACGTTGTGGATGAGGTTCATGAAGATGACCAGCAGCCCCATCGCAATGCCCAGCGGAATGACGGAGGTGGCGCGGTCCAGCCGGCAATACAGCGATGCGACGACGGCGCCGACCGCCGTGCCAATGGCGACGACGCCCACCAGCGAGGACGCCTGTGTCGTGCCATAGCCCAGGGCCGCGGCGGCCCAGGCCAGCACGATGTAGCGCAGATTGCCGCTGACACCCCAGAACAGCGTCGTGGTCGCCAGCGAGATCTGCCCGAGCTTGTCCTGCCAGAGCCTGCTGTTGCAGGACGAGAAGTCGCGCACCAGGCCCAGGAAGCTGTGCGCATAGGGCTGCAGCGGCGCCGAGGTGCGCGGGATGCGCAGATTGAACAGGGCCGCCAGCACATACAGGCCGACGAGGCTGGCGATCGCCGCCTCGGGTGCGGAGTCGATGCCGGTCTCCATCATCGGCATGTCGATCAGCAGCAGCAGGTGCGAGACGCGGTCACCGATCAACTGACCACCGAGCAGCACGCCCAGGATGATGGACGTGATGGTCAGGCCCTCGATCCAGCCATTGGCCTTGACGAGCTGGGACGGTGGCAGCAGTTCGGTCAGGATGCCGTACTTGGCCGGCGAATAGGCGGCCGCGCCCAGGCCGACGATGGCATACGCCGCCAGTGGGTGGGCGCCGAACAGCATCATCAGGCAGCCCACCACCTTGATGCTGTTCGAGAAGAACATCACCTTGCCCTTGGGCACGGCGTCGGCAAAGGCTCCGACGAAGGGCGCCAGCACGACGTAGAACAGGGCGAACATCGGCACCAGCGCGGCGCGCTGCCACTCGGCGGCGCCGGAGGAACGCAACAGCTCGACGGCCGCGACGAACAGTGCGTTATCAGCCAGCGAGCTGAAGAACTGCGCCGACATGATGGTGTAAAAGCCGCGTTTCATCGGTCGGAGCGCAATCCTGAACTGTCTTCTGCTTGTAGGCCGGTAAAACGGGAGCGGCGCGGGTTTATAGCACGCCCCTAGTTCGGCAGCGGCGCCCCAAACCCGGGCGCAAAATCCGGCCATGCCTCGCCCGATTGAAGCCCTGATTCATACCGAAGCGCTCGCTCACAACCTGGGTCGCGCGCGCGCTCAAGCCCCCAATGCCCGAGTCTGGGCCGTCGTCAAGGCCAATGCCTATGGTCACGGCATCGAGCGCGCTTATCCAGGCCTGCGTGCCGCAGACGGCTTCGCGCTGCTCGACCTGGCCGAGGCCGAGCGGCTGCGCGCGCTGGACTGGCGCGGCCCCATCCTGCTGCTGGAAGGCGTGTTCGAGCCGCGCGACCTGGAGCTGTGCTCGCGCCTGAAGCTGTGGCATGCCGTGCACTGCGAGCAACAGATTGACTGGCTGGCCATGCACAAGACGCACGAGCCACACCGCGTCTTCCTCAAATTGAACTCCGGCATGAACCGTCTGGGCTTCACGCCAGCCGCGTTTCGCGCCGCCTACGCGCGGCTGGAGGCCCTGCCCCAGGTCGACGAGATCGGGTTGATGACCCATTTCTCGGATGCCGACGCCCTGCGCCAAGGCGTTGACGGCATCGCCCACCAGTTGGCCRCCTTCGACGCAGTCACCGAGGGCCTGGCCGGCGAGCGCACCGTTGCCAACAGCGCGGCCACGCTGCGCCACCCCGAGCGCACCGCCAATGACTGGGTGCGCGCCGGCATCATGAGCTATGGCGGCGTGCCCGACTTCCCCGAGCACGACGCCGCCCACTGGGACCTGCGGCCGGCGATGACGCTGCGCTCAAAGATCATCGGCGTGCAGCAGCTGCAGCCCGGCGACACCATTGGCTACGGCAGCGCCTACACCGCCGAGCGGGTCACTCGCGCCGGTATCGTCGCCTGCGGCTATGCCGACGGCTATCCGCGCCATGCGCCCACCGGTACGCCCGTCCTGGTCGACGGCAAACGCACGCGCACGCTGGGCCGGGTGTCCATGGACATGCTGGCGGTGGACCTGTCCGAGCTGCCTGCCAGCGGCTTTGGCAGCGAGGTGACGCTGTGGGGCGAAGGCCCGCACGGCTCACGCCTGCCCATCGACGAGGTGGCTCAGGCGGCCGGCACCATCGGCTACGAGCTGATGTGCGCCGTCGCGCCGCGCGTGCCAATTCGAAATGCCTGACATTCACTGGACCCCGCGCCCGGACGAACTCGAGTTCGACGCCATCCGCGCCAGCGGCCCCGGCGGCCAGAACGTCAACAAGGTCAGCAACGCCGTCCACCTGCGCTTTGACATCCGCGCCTCCAGCCTGCCCGAGGCCGTCAAGGCGCGGCTGCTGAACTGGGCCGACCAGCGCATCACCTCGGAAGGCGTCGTCGTCATCAAGGCCCAGGACTCGCGCAGCCTGGAGCGCAACCGGGCGGACGCCGTCGCGCGGTTGATCGAGCTGGTGCAGGCCGCCGCCCACGTGCCCAAGGCGCGCCGCGCGACCAAGCCGACCTATGGCTCCAAGCAGCGCCGGCTGGAAGGCAAGTCCAAGCGCAGCGACATCAAGGCCGGGCGGCGCAGCAAGGATTACTGAAGCGGGGACGTCATCCCCAGCTGGTCGAACAGGAAGGCATAGATGTCCGCCATCTGGTTCACGCGAATGGACAGCGAGCTGCCCATGCCATGGCCGGCGTGGGCGTTGATGCTCAGCAGCACCGGCCGGCCGGAGCCGGTTGCCGCCTGCAGGCGCGCAACCATCTTGCGCGAGTGCATCGGGTTGACGCGCCCGTCCGTCTCGCCGGTGGCCATGAAGATGGCCGGGTACTTCGCACCGCCATTCACGTGGTGATAGGGCGAGTAGGCGTGCAGCGCCTGGAACTGCTCCGGGTTCTTCACCGTGCCGAATTCGGTGACGTTGAATGCGCCGTTCGGGTCCAACTCCACGCGCAGCATGTCGTAGATGCCCACTGTCGAGACGACGGCGCGGAACAGCTCGGGATGCTGCGTGAACACCGCCCCCATCAGCAGCCCGCCGTTGCTGCCGCCTATGGATCCCATGCGGGCCTTGGAGGTGTAGCCCTTGTCGACCAGGTATTGGGCCGAGGCGGCGAAGTCGTCAAAAACGTTCTGCTTATTCGTCAATGCGCCCTGGGTATGCCAGGTCTCACCGAACTCACCGCCGCCGCGCAGGTTGGCGATGACGTAGACGCCGCCCGCGTCCAGCCACAGCCTTGTCGCCGCGCCCAGGAAGCGCGGCACCAGGCTGACGTTGTAGCCACCATAGCCGGTGAGCAGCAACGGTGCGCTGCCATCGAGCTTGAGGCCCTTCCTGCGCACGATATTGAGGGGGATGCGCGTGCCGTCCTTGCTCGTCGCGAACTCGCGCACGACCTCCACGTCGCCGAAGGACACCGGGCTGGTCTGGCGCAGCGCCGTGGGTCGGCTCCTGCCGCTGTCGGCATCGATGCGCATGAACTGCGGCGGCTCGAGATAGGTTTTCACCGCGACCAGCAGGCTGCCGTCGTCCATCACGGCCATCTCGTCCACGGTCGCCACCTCGGGCAGCTGCAGCTGGCCGCGAGGCTTGCCGTCCAGGCCGTAGATGGCCACGCGCGACGGCCCGCCGACGATCTCACGCAGGTAGATGGCGTTCCTGGTGAGGGTGATGTTGCCCGCGCCGAACTCGCCGCCGGGCTCCAGCGCCGCATCGGACTCGGGCACGATGGTCTGCGCATGGGCCAGCGTCAGGTCATCGAGCGCCAGCTTGAGCAGCTTGCCGCGCGGCGCGCCCTGCCGGGAGATGAGATAGAGCCCGTCGGGTCCCAGCGCTGCGGCGACGACCTTGTCCTCGAAGCGTGTGACCTGGCGGATGCGGCCGTCCCTGGCGATCAGGTAGTGGGCGAACTCGCCGCCATCGCCATTGGCGACCGAGGCGATGACGCCAGGCGCGCCGGGCCGGGCGTCCAGTGCGATCTCGGCGACGCGCGGGAAGTCCTTGCCCAGCACATAGACGTCCTTGGTCGGATCGTCGCCGACGCGGTGGTAGTAGATCTGCTGGTAGAAGTGCTGGCGCTCGGCCGGTTCCTTGGCGCCGGGGTAGCGCGTGTACCAGAAGCCGGAGCCATCCTCGCGCCAGGCCAGGCTGCCGCCGCCGGTGGGGTATTGCACGTTGAGAATGACCTTGTCGACATCCTTGCCCGTGGCCACGTCGACGATGTGCAGCGAGCCGTCCTCGCTGCCGTTCTCCGACATCGACACCGCCACCAGCTTGCCCGTCGGCGAAGGCACATACCAGTCGATGGCCGTCGTGCCTTTGGGGTTGAGCGTGTTCGGGTCCAGCACCACGCGGGCCTTGGCGGGGTCGGCGTCCTGGCCCAGCACGGCCAGCATGGGCTGCTGCCTGGGCGGCTGGTTGTATAGCGCGAACAGCTGGCCCGGCGTGGCGTGCAGGTCGTAATAGGCGCTGGAGCTGGCCGTGGCCTGCTTCATCAGCCAGTCGAACATCGGCTGGCGCGCCGGCAGCTTGCCGAAATAGGCGCGCGTGCGCTTGTCTTGCGCAGCGCTCCACTGCTTCACCTTGGGGTCGCTGGCTTTCTCCAGCCAGCGGTAGGGGTCCCTGACGCTGACGTCGCCGTAGCGGTCGGTGACCGGCTTCACCGGCGTCGGCGGCGCGCCCGCGTCGGCGGCATGGGCCAGCAGCGCGGCACCCGCGAGGGCAAAAGCGCCGCACAGGCGCGTCAGAGCGAATTGCCAGGCCATCTGTTCTCCCCGTGAAGAGCGCGCCAGCGTAACGCCCTTGCCGAGTGGTGGGGAACGGCTGGTTGTTACGCGGTGCGAGCGCGGCGACTGAACAGCATGGGCAGCGCGATCAGATACAGCACCGCGGCGATCACCCAGACGCAGCCAGGCCAGGCGCCCTGCGTCGCCGCAAAGCCGGCCGTGACCACCAGCGGCCCGCCGATGCCGATCAGGCTGGTCAGGCTGGCCAGCGTGCCCTGCAACCCGCCCTGGCGCTGCTCGTCCACCTGCCGCGCCAGCATGGCCTGCAGCGCCGGCAGGGCCAGCCCGCCGATGGCGAACAGCGGCAGCAGCGCAAACGGCATCCAGCCCGCCACCGCCACACCCATGCCGACAAAACCCAGGCCGTCCGCCGCCATGCCGGCCAGCAGCGCGCGCTTCTCGCCGAGCCTGGCCACCATCGGCCCGGTGACAAAGGCCTGCGAGACGGCATGCAGGCCGCCATAGCAGGCCAGCGACAGGCCCGCCACCCAGGCAGTCCAGCCGTAGCGGTCCTGGCCGTACAGGATCCACAGCGCCGCCGGCACCTGCGACACCAGCGCGACGACGGCAAAGACCCCCACCAGCGGCAGCAAGGGCCGCTTGCCCTCCAGGCGATGCAGTGCCGAGAAGGCGTTGAACTTGCTGGCGTCCAGCCGGGCCGTGCGGTTCTGGTTGGATTCGGGCAGGGCGAACCAGGCCATCCCCAGGTTCAAGGCATTCATGACGGCCGCGGCGACGAAGGGCGCTCGCAGCGACCACTCGCCTAAAGCACCACCGATCAGCGGCCCGACGACAAAGCCCAGGCCCATGGCCGCGCCCATCTGGCCATAGCGCCTGGCGCGGTCGGCCTCGGGCGTCACATCGGTGATGTAGGCCGTGCCCACGGCCATGCTGGCGCCGGTGATGCCGGACAGCACCCGCCCGACGTAGAGCCAGGCCAGGTTGGGCGCCAACGCCATCAGCACATAGTCCGCCGCGGCCCCGGCCAGCGAGGCCAGCAACACCGGCCGGCGGCCGAAACGGTCGCTCAGCGCACCCAGCACCGGGGAAAACAGGAACTGCATCGCCGCGTAGACGGCCAGCAGGGCGCCGTAGTGGTGGGTCGTGGCCTCGGCGCCGGCCAGCTCGCGCAGCAGGCCAGGCAGGATGGGGAACACCAGGCTCATGCCCACGGCGTCCAGCAGCAGCGTCATCAAGATGACGGTCAGGGCTCGATTCACGAATGCCTCTCTATCGTCGATAGAGAACATTTTGCACGAACTTCTCTATCATTGCTAGGGATGAATGCCACCGAACGTTCCAGTCGACTCAACCGCGACGATGTGCTGCGTGCCGCCCTCTACCTGCTCAACGAGGTCGGCATCGACGCGCTGAGCACCCGCAAGCTGGCCGAACGCCTGGGCGTGCAGTCGCCGACGCTGTACTGGCACTTCAAGAGCAAGGCGGCGCTGCTGGACGCGATGTCCGAGGCCGTCGTGCTGGAGAACCACGCCCAGGCGGAGCCGGCGCCGGGCCAGCATTGGCAGGACTGGCTTATGGCCAACGGCCACAGCTTTCGCCGCGCGCTGCTGGCCTACCGCGACGGCGCGCGCCTGCATGCCGGCACACGGCCGAGCCCCTTGCACTTCGATTCCATCGAGGCCCGCCTGCGCCTGCTATGCGATGCCGGCTTCGAGCCGGGGCAGGCCACCCGGCTGATGATGTCGGTGGGGCGCTTCGTCGTCGGCTGGGTGCTGGAGGAGCAGTCCGCGCAAGCGCCCGATGCGCCGCCCTCGTCGATGCTGAGCGAGCCCGACGCGGTGCAATACCCGCTGCTGGCCGCCGGCTGGGCGCAGACGCTGGGCGGCGACCCCGACACGATGTTCGACCGCGCCTTGCGCCTGCTGATCGACGGCGCACAGGCGCAGCTGAAGGGCTAGCGCCGGCGGTCGAACGCTATGCGCGCCGATGCTATGGCGGGGTAGTGCCGTTCGGCCCAGCGGTCCACCACCACCAGCGCCTCGCTCAGGGACCGGCCCAGTTCGGTCAACTGGTAGTCGACGTGCGGCGGCACGGTCTGATGGTCGGTGCGCTGCACCAGGCCGTGGCGCTCCAGTTCGCGCAACGTCTGCGTCAGCATCTTCTGCGAGATGCCGCCCACCTGGCGCAGCAGCTCGTTGTTGCGCAGCGGCTGCCGGGCCAGCAGCGGCACGATCAGCAGCGCCCATTTGCTGCCCACCACCTCCAGTGCGGCACGCGAGGGGCAGTTGGCACTGAGCACATTGCCGGTTGAGGTGTCGGCCATCGTCTGGATTTCCCTGGTTACCAAAAGGTGCGTACTTCCGATTCTGTGCCTGGCCTCCCACAGTGAGCCCATTGCAACTTGGAGAGACCCCATGGCTTGGTTTCTGTTGGTGAGTGCCGGTCTGGTCGAGATCGCCATGGCCGCGGCGTTGAAGGCGTCCGACGGCTGGCGCCGGCCGCTGCCAGGCGCGGCCGGCGTGCTCGCCGCGCTGCTGTCCATCGTGCTGCTGACGCAGTCGCTCAAAAGCCTGCCGACCGGCACGGCCTATGCAGTCTGGACCGGCATCGGCGCCGTTGGCGTGGCGCTGCTGGGCGTCTGGGTGCACGGCGACAGCGCCTCGCCCGCACGGCTGGGCTGCATGGCCCTCATCGTGGCCGGCATCGCCGGCCTGCGCTGGCTGGAGGGCTGAAGATGAGCCGGCTGCTGCACATCCAGGGCTCGCCGAATCCGGCCTCCACATCGCGCGAGATCGCCGAGGCCTTCGTCGCCCGCTACCGCGCCGTCCGTGCCGACGCCCAGGTCGAAGTGGCCGACGTCTGGCAGCTCGCGCTGCCCGAATTCGACGCCGACATGATCGCGGCCAAGTTCGCCGTGCTGCGCAGCCAGCAGGCGACCCACGACCAGCGCCGCCACTGGGCGCGCGCCGTCGCGCTGGCCGAAGCCTTCAACCGGGCCGACCACTACGTCATCAACCTGCCGATGTGGAACCTGGGCCTGCCCTACCGCCTCAAGCACTACATCGACGTGGTCACGCTGCCGGGCCAGAACTGGGCCTGGCAGCGTGACACCGGCTACCGGCCGTTGCTGTCGGGCAAGCGCGCCGTGCTGGTCTACAGCAGCGCGAGCGACTATGGCAGCGAGGGCCACTCGGCCCAGGGTCACCTGGACACGCAAAAGGCCGCGATGCGCGCCTGGCTCGRCTTCCTGGACATCAAGGTGGCGCAGGAGATCGTCATCGCACCCACGCTGACCGACCCCACCTCGCTGGCCGCGCTGAAGCAGGCACGGCGCGCCCAGGCCGAAGCGGCGGCCGAGCGCATTTAGCGCTGCGGCCGCGTCGCGACGAACAGGCTGGCCAGGCACAGCACCATGCCGCCGATGGCTAGCGGCGTCGCCTGCCAGCCCTCCAGCACGGCCGACACGATCAGCGCGATGACGGGCACCAGCACGCCGATGAGCGCCGCCTGAGCGGGGCCGCGGCGCTCGGCGAGCTTGTAGTACAGCGTGAAGGCGATGACCGAGCCAAAGGCGGCCAGGTAGACGAGGCTGCCGACATAGGTCCAGGCGCCGTCGAAGGGCAGGCCGTGGCCCAGCGCCAGCGACATCCCCAGCAGGAAGGCCGCGCCATAGCCCATGCTCCAGGCCAGCACCGGCACCAGCGGCAGGCCGCGGCGCGTCAACACCAAGGTGAAGAAGCCA
The DNA here is from genome assembly GCF_056400485.1 of Roseateles sp. P5_B10. Classification (NCBI taxonomy): domain Bacteria; kingdom Pseudomonadati; phylum Pseudomonadota; class Betaproteobacteria; order Burkholderiales; family Sphaerotilaceae; genus Roseateles; species Roseateles sp. P5_B10. The sequence continues at coordinate 12,805 of NZ_JBFULE010000014.1, read as the reverse complement.
CCGATGACCGCCACCACGACGGCGAAGAAGCTCAGGCCCAGCCCCAGGGCCGCATTCGGCCGCGCGCCGGTAGACGCGAGTTCGGGCCAGAAGATCAGCGCCACGCCCAGCACCGCGCCGCTGGACGCGACGAGGAAGCGCCGGCTCACCGGCTGGCGCCACAGCAGCCAGGCGACGAGTGCATTCATGAACACCATCAGGCAGAACAGCACCGCGACGAGGCCGCTGGGGACAAAGCGCTCAGCCTCGTAGATGGACCAGTAGTTGCCGGCGTACTGGATGACGCCGGTGCCCAGCATGTAGCCGTGGGCATAACGCGGCAGCTTCAGCGACGTGCCCTGCCAGCGCGCCAGCCCGGCGAGCATCAGCGCCGACAGCGCGAAGCGCCAGCCCACCGACGTCAGCGCCGGCACTGTCGACGCGAGCTGGTACAGGATGACGTGCCAGGTGCTGGCCCAGATCGCGACCGGGGCCAGGAAGAGGAACCAGGTGGGCAGGCGGCCGGGCTTGTCTCCCGCCGCCATCAGGCCGCGCGCTTGAAGGTCGCCAGCAGCGCACCGGCCGCGACGAACAGCGAGCCGAAGACGCGGTTCAGCACCTTGATGTGGCTCTCGCTCTTCAGCGCCGCCAGCACCCGCGCGGCCAGCACGGTGTAGCCGGCCATGACGACCAGGTCGGTGAAGGCCAGCGTGCAGCCGATGACGAGGTATTGCGGCGCCAACGCGGCATGCAGGTCGAGGAACTGCGGCACGACGGCCAGCAGGAAGACCGTGCCCTTGGGGTTGACGGCATTGATGCCCCAGCCGCGCAGCACCAGCTGGCGGCGCGTCGCCAGCACGGCGCCGTCATCCGCCGCCACCATGGGCTTGGCCGGTGCACGCCATTGCTGCACACCCAGCCAGACCAGGTAGGCCACGCCAGCCCATTTGACGAGGGCAAAACCCAGCGACGAGGCCGCGATCAGCGCGCCCAGGCCGGCGCCGACGAGGACGACCTGGGTCAGGATGCCCAGGATGAGGCCGAAGGTCATGAAATAGCCGCGCCTGAAGCCATGGCTCAGGCCCGCGCTCATCGCCGCGACAGCACCTGCGCCGGGGGACAGGCTGATCGCCCAGGATGCGGCAAAAAAGGCCAACCAGACCGAAAACTCCATGACCGGCTCCATCGAGAAACTGCAAGGCGCCGAGTGTCCCACGCCCCTGCTCAGTGGATGCCAGAGCTACTCGCTGCGCTCGGGCGGTCTGGCACCCAGGACATAACATGCCCCGATGCTCAGGGCCCTTTTCTCGCTGCCGCGCAGCGTCTGGCTGCTCGGCCTGATCAGCCTCGTCAACGACAGCGCCAGCGAGCTGGTCTACCCCCTCGTGCCCTTGTATCTGAGCGGCGTGCTGATGGCCGGCCCGCGGGTGCTGGGCCTCATCGAGGGCCTGGCCGAGGCGCTGGCCAGCCTGCTCAAGCTGTGGGCCGGCGTCATGGCGGACCGCAGCGGGCGCAGCAAACCCTGGGTCATCGCCGGCTACGGCCTGGCCGGCATCGCGCGGCCGCTGATCGCCTTTGTCGCCGGCTGGCCGCTGCTGCTGGCCCTGCGCCTGACCGACCGCATCGCCAAGGCCGTGCGTGCCGCGCCGCGTGACGCGCTGCTGGCTGCCAACATCGGGCCGGGCCAGCGCGGCCTGGCCTTCGGCCTGCACCGCGCCATGGACAACGCCGGCGCCGTCATCGGGCCGCTGCTGGCCTGGGCGCTGCTGCGTGCGGGCGTGCCGCTGGGCCAGGTCTTCCTGTGGGCCATCATTCCCGGCCTGCTCTGCCTGGGGCTGACGCTGGCGGTGCGGGAAGCCCCGCCACCGGCCACCGCGCCACCGCGCTTCAACTGGACGCTGGCTGGCCTGCCCCAGCCGCTGCGGCGCTACCTCGTCGTCGTCGCGCTGTTCACGCTGGGCAACTCCAGCAACATGTTCCTGCTGCTGCGCGCCAAGGAGCTCGGCGTCGCCGAGGCGCAGGTGCCGTTGCTGTGGGCCGCGGTGTCGGGCGTCGCGGCGCTGTTCGCGGTGCCGCTGGGCGGGTTGTCGGACCGCGTCGGCCGCGTTCACCTGCTGGTGGCCGRCTATGTCGCCTATGCCGCCTTCTACATCGGCATGGCGGCGTGGGCCGCGCCGGGCTGGCGGCTGTACCTGCTGTTCGGCCTCTACGGCATCTTCATGGCCGCGACCGAGGGCGTCGAACGCGCGCTGCTGGCCGACCTGGCGCCGGCCGAACAGCGCGGCACCGCCTTCGGCTGGCTCAACCTCGTCATGGGCGCCATGCTGCTGCCGGCCTCGCTGCTGTTCGGCTGGCTGTGGGAGGGCCTGTCGGCCACCGTCGCCTTCGGCTTCTCGGCCGGCTGCGCGCTGGCCGCGGCACTGCTGCTGACAGCCTGGGTTCGCCCCAGGGTCTGCTGACACGGCGGCAATGGGCCGCGAAGGCCGGCAGCCAGGGGCCAATCAAGGCGCAACGAGCCGCCCGCACTCATGTGCGGGCAAGCGGTGCAACGCCGAGTGGCCCCTGGCTGCCGGTCTTCCCGAAGGGTTGTGACCAGAAAGGCCGCGCGCGGCGTTGCAAATGCTCGCCGGGTGCCCAACCCGGCTCCGCTTTGCGCCTTGCTCGCGACCCTTCTGGTCACAACGCGGCCCATTGCCACCGTGTCAGCAGACCCTAAGACAATGCGCTGATGGCGACAAGCAAGAGCATCTACACCTGCACCGAATGCGGCGGCACCAACGCCAAATGGCTGGGCAAATGCCCGCACTGCGGCGCCTGGAACACGCTGACCGAGGGCATCGCCGAGCCCACCGGCGGCGTCAAGAACCGCTACCAGTCGCTGGCCAAGAGCCAGCCGGTGGCCACGCTCTCCGAGATCGAGGCCAGCGACTTCGAGCGCACGCCCACGGGCCAGGAAGAGCTGGACCGGGTGCTGGGCGGAGGCATCGTCGCCGGCGGCGTCGTGCTGATCGGCGGCGATCCGGGCATCGGCAAGTCGACGCTGCTGCTGCAGGCGGTTGAGTCGTTGTCGCAAACCGTGAAAGTCCTGTACGTGACCGGCGAGGAAAGCGGCGCCCAGGTCGCGATGCGCTCGCGGCGCCTGGGCCTGTCGGGCGCCAAGGTGCGCGTGCTGGCCGAGATCAGCCTGGAGCGGATCCTCGCCACCATCGACGTCGAGGAGCCCGACTTCTGCGTCATCGACTCCATCCAGACGCTGTACTCCGAGCAACTCTCGTCCGCGCCCGGTTCGGTCGCCCAGGTGCGCGAATGCGCGGCCCAGCTCACACGCACGGCCAAGGCGCGCGGCTGTGCCATCGTGCTGGTGGGTCATGTGACCAAGGAAGGCGCGCTGGCCGGCCCGCGAGTCCTGGAGCACATCGTCGACACGGTGCTGTATTTCGAGGGCGACACGCACAGCAGCTTCCGCCTGGTGCGCGCCATCAAGAACCGCTTCGGCGCGGTCAACGAGATCGGCGTGTTCGCGATGACGGAGAAGGGGCTCAAGGGCGTCACCAACCCGAGCGCCATCTTCCTGTCCACCCACGCCGAGCCCGTGCCGGGCAGCTGCGTGCTCGTCACGCTGGAAGGCACGCGGCCGCTGCTGGTCGAGCTGCAGGCGCTGGTGGACAGCGGCGGCGTCAGCCCGCGGCGCCTGTCCGTCGGCCTGGACCGCGACCGCCTCGCGATGCTGCTGGCCGTGCTGCACCGGCATGCGGGCGTGGCCACCGGCGACCAGGACGTGTTCGTCAACGCGGTCGGCGGCGTGCGCATCAGCGAGCCGGCGGCCGACCTGGCCGTGCTGCTGGCCATCCAGAGTTCGCTGCGCGGCAAGGCCCTGCCGCGTGGCTTCATCGCCTTTGGCGAGGTCGGCCTGGCCGGCGAGGTTCGCCCCGCGCCGCGCGGCCAGGAGCGCCTGAAGGAAGCCGCCAAGCTGGGCTTCAGCGTCGCCGTCGTGCCCAAGGCGAATGCGCCCAAGAAGGCCATCGAGGGGCTGACCATCCATGCCGTCGAGCGGGTGGAGCAAGCCATCGAGGTCTTGCGCGGGCTCATTTGAAACTGAGACAACAGGTTTCCATGGTGCACGCCACGCCAAAGTCTGCTTAGGATCGGGGCCTCGCACCGGAGGACCCCGTTCATGTCAGATCCCGCCAATCTCAGGCAGCACGCCCGCACCGATTTCCTGGCCGCCCAGCACGATRCCGACTCCCTGCCCGGTTGGGTCTTCAAGCCGGTGCAGTTCAGCCAGGGGCCGGCCGGCCTGGTGCTGAACATGAGCGACGGCGGCCTGCAGGTGCTGACCAGCGCGGCCGAGCCGCTGACCGAGGACAAATACGAGGTCGTGCTGCTGCTGGGCCGCGCCGACGTGGACAGCGACGATGAGCAGGTGTCCTGGTTCAACGGCGTCGTCGAGCGCAAATGGTCGCGGCCCGTGCCACGCATGGGCATCCTGCACGGCATGTGCTTCACCGCGCGCAACTCGACGGCCGAACAGTTCCTGAACGGCCACAAGGACGCGCTGGAGTCTGGCCAGTGGGTGCGCTGCGTGCTGCTCAAAGTAACCAAGTAGGACGGATATGGAGCACTGCGGCCGCCTGCTCGACCACGTGCATCTGCGCGTGAGCGACCTGGCGGCTAGCCGGCGCTTCTACCGTGCGGCGCTGGACGCCATCGGGCGGCTCGAGGCCTTCGGCGAAGCAGAGGGCTGCTTCTACGCCGACGAGTTCTACGTCGACAAGGCCGATGGCCGCGTGTCACATGTGCATCTGGCCTTCCAGGCCCACAGCGAGGATGAGGTCCGGCGCTTCCATGCGATGACGCTGTCCGCCGGCGGCCGCGATCACGGCACCCCGGGGCCGCGCCATTACCACCCGGGCTATTACGCCGCCTTCGTGCTGGACCCCGACGGCAACAACATCGAGGCTGTCTACCATGGGCCGACGCAACGCTCGGCCGACAGCGTCGAGGTGACCCGCCTGCCGCTAGCGGCCTGACGGCGTGGCAGGATGTGCGCCATGAGCGCACTGCCCGAGCCCCCCTACTACGCCGTCATCTTCACCAGCCAGCGCACGCCCGTTGACGGCGGCTATGGCGACATGGCTGACCGCATGGTGGCCCTGGCTTCCGAGCAGCCGGGTTATCTGGGCGTGGAGAGCACCCGCGGCGAGGATGGCCTGGGCATCACGGTCTCCTACTGGCGCAGCCCCGAGGACATTGCCGCCTGGCGCCGCAACGCCGAGCACAAGATCGCGCGCGACACCGGCCGCAGCGATTGGTACCAGCACTACACGCTGCGCGTGGCCAAGGTCGAGCGCGCCTATGCCTGGCAACGCGACGATGGGCTGAAGGACCCGCAAGCATGAATCCGTGGATCGGTGTTGGCCTGGCGCTGGTGGCTCTCATTGGTGGCGGGGCGCTGCTCGGCTGGCAGGGCGTCATCTTCGCGACGACGGGCATCGTCTTCTGGCTGCTGTTGCAGATCTCGCGGCTGATGCGGGTCATGAAGGTGGCCGGCGCGGCCCCGCTGGGCTCGGTGGCCAATGCGGTCATGCTGAACAGCAAACTGCACGCCGGCATGAAGCTGGTGGACCTGATCGGCCTGGCCGGCAGCTTGGGGCAAAAGCAGGCGCCGGAGACCTTTGTCTGGCGCGACGCCGGCGGCGACGCCGTCGAAGTCAAGCTGGTGAAAGGCAAGCTCGTCGAGTGGCGGCTGATCCGCGCAGCCCAAGCTTCGTAAAATCGCCCGCTTTCACCCCGCACGCACTGGAGTAACGATGGTTCCCGCCCCCCTGCATGACCGCGACGGCAAGATCTGGATGGACGGCGAGCTCGTCGACTGGCGCGACGCCAAGATCCACGTGCTGACCCACACCCTGCATTACGGCTGCGGCGCCTTCGAGGGCGTGCGCGCCTATGACACGGTCAACGGCACCGCCATCTTCCGCCTGCAGGAGCACACGCAGCGCCTGTTCAACAGCGGCAAGATCCTGCGCATGAAGATCCCCTTCTCGGTGGAGCAGGTCAACGAGGCCCAGCGCGAGGTGGTCAAGGCCAACGGCCTGAAGAGCGCCTACATCCGCCCGCTGATCTGGATCGGCTCCGAGAAGCTGGGCGTCAGCCCCAAGGGCAACCAGGTGCACCTGATGGTGGCCGCCTGGAGCTGGGGCGCCTACCTCGGCGAGGAAGGCATGAAGCGCGGCATCCGCGTCAAGACCAGCTCCTACACACGCCACCACGTCAACATCACGATGACGCAGGCCAAGACGGTGTCCAACTACACCAACTCCATCCTGGCCAACATGGAAGCCACCGACGACGGCTACGACGAGGCCCTGCTGCTGGACGCCTCCGGCTTCGTGTCCGAAGGCGCCGGCGAGAACCTGTTCGTCATCAAGGGCGGCGTCGTCTACACGCCCGACCTGTCGGCCGGCGCGCTCAACGGCATCACCCGCAACACCATCTTCGCGATCTGCCAGGACCTGGGCCTCAAGCTGGTCGAGAAGCGCATCACCCGCGACGAGGTCTACATCTGCGACGAGGCCTTCTTCACTGGCACCGCCGCTGAAGTGACGCCCATCCGCGAGCTGGACCGCGTCGAGATCGGTTCGGGGTCGCGGGGTCCCATCACCGAAAAGATCCAGTCGGCCTTCTTCGACATCGTCAACGGCCGCAACCCCAAGTACGCCGAGTGGCTGACGGCGGTCTGAGAGCAAACAACATGAGCACCACCACCACGCCCGCCGCCACTGTCGAAGTGACCGCCAAGGACTGCAACGACAACGGCACGGTCTTCTGCCCCAACCCCAAGATGCCGCTGTGGAGCGCGCATCCCAAGGTCTTCATCGACCTGACCCATGGTGGCCAGGGCCAGTGCCCTTACTGCGGCACGGCCTACAAGCTAAAGGCCGGGGAGGTGGTGGGCGGCCACCACTGAGCCCCTCGCCCAAGGAGTACCTTGGGCGGGACCGCGCCGCGGCCAGAGGCCGCAGCGCTTCGGCAGGCACAGCGCGCCCACCGGGCGCACCGTGTCCGGCCTCAGCCCCCGAGGGGACAACGATGCTTGCGGCATCGAGCCGCAAGCACATCGCTTGAACGGGCCGGCTAGGGAGCGGCCCGGCGCTCGGCCCGCATGAACTAGCGCATCAGCGCGGCGGCCCTGCGGCTGCCGCGCCGCTGGGTGTCCAGATCAGCCTCCAGCGCGCGTTCCGTCGCCGACAGCGGCTTCACCATCCCAAGAGCCAGCGCACCCTGGTCGAGGTTCTGACCCCAGGTCAGGCCGGCGCGCAATTGAACCGGAGCGGCCAGGCCGTCGGTGAAACCGGCGGGCAGCCAGGGCATGGTTTGGGACAGCACCAGCGCCACGCGCGACTTGATGGCGGCATCACCCACGCGGCCGCGCTGGCCCCAGGTCACGACCTGGTCTGCGCTCGCCCCGCTCAGGAATTGCGGCGTCACCGCGACATCGCGCAGCACGCCGTGGCGCAGCTGCATCAGCGCCTCCTCGGCCAGCATCGCCGCATCCTCGCGCGGCACGCTCTGGCCGCTGGGCCAGGAATAGCTGTAGTCGTCGGTGACGCGGTCGCTGCTGAAGAAACGCACGATGTCGGCCGGCTGGTAGGCGCGCTGCACCGCCGTGGACGCCACGCCGAAAAACTGCACGCGGCCCAGGTCGACCATCTCCTGTGAATAGAACGGCAGTTGCGTGCGCAGCTGTTCGGACGCAGTGTTGGCGGGAATGGCCTCGTAGACGCGCAAGCCGCTGTTGAGCAGCAGGTGCACGCGGGGCGGCAGGAAGTCGTTGGCGTGCGTCAGCTCGTGGTACAGCAGGCGGCCGAGTGCCGGAATCAACGCGGCGCTGTCGCGTGAGCCGCGTGCCAGCACGGACGGGCGCCCACCGGCCGACTGATTGCCCTGCACATAGCGCCACAGCATCGCGTAGGCGAGGTCTAGCCCATAGTCACTGCGCGGGTCGGGCGCTTCGCTGACGCTGTCGCGCTCGGCAGGCGTCTGCCAGAGGTAGTCGGCATCGAGATAGATGGCGCCGGTGGCGCTCCAGTAGAAGGCCGGCCGCACCCGGCCGCCGATGACGATGGCCGTGGTGGCGTTGAGCAAGCGGCGGAAGTCGCCATTCACGTCCTGCTCGCGCAGGAAGGCCTCGAAGCGCTGGCCCATCCAGTCGTTGGACACCAGCACGCGGGCCATCACCTGCTCCACGGTGGGCAGCTCGCCGCGCGTCTCGGTGCCGAGCAGCGGCAGGCGGCCCAGCGTGCAGAGCGTGGCATTGGTCAGGGCGGGCGTGTAGATGCAGTCGCGCAATTCGGCCGCGTGTGCGCCGCCGGCCACATAGGGGTAGGCGCGCGAGGACAGGTTGCCAGCGCCGAACAGCGGCGAGGCCACAGCGGGCGGTGAGGCCTGCACGAGCAGGCTGAAATCCTGGCTGAGGCTGCGCCCATCGGCCAGCGTGGCCTCGGCGCGCAGGCGCAGCAGGCTGTCTTCGGCCACCGCAGGCGCGGTAAAGATGACGCGCCATTGGCTTGCATCGCCCAGGTTCACGTCCGGGCCGTCGACGCGGCTCCAGCGCACGCGCGCCAGCGGGTAGTCGGCCACGGCCAGCCCCTCGACCCAGGCGCGCAACGACGTCTGGCCGCCCGCCCACACCGACGGTTCGCCGCGGATCACCATCGGCGTCGCGTCGGGTGCCGCGGCGTTGAGCTCGGCTTGGCCGCTGTAGCTCGCCCCCTTGGCGTCGGTGAAGTCCACGCTGAACGTGAAGCGGCCCGCCGCAGCCGGTGCGACGCTGAGGGCCTGCGAACGCGCCGAACCGAGGGCCTGCGCGGCGCCATCGGTCTGGCGCCACTGCACCGTGTCCAGCCGCGAGCCGGGGCAGGCAAGCACCGCCAGCTCCTGGTTGTGCCCCGCACCGGCTGCGGCGGGCAGAGCCAGGCGCGCGACGGAGCCGCTCAGGCATTGGGCCCCGAGGGGGGGCACGGCGACCGGCCCGGGCGCTGGCGCGGCATCACCGCCACCGCCACCGCAGGCCACCAGCAACAGACAAAGGAACAGGGACGCAACGGCTTTCAGCGAAAACATCGGTTGGGATCAGGCAGCGGTTGGGGCGGGGTCAATGTAGCGCCGTCCGACTTCCTACAATCGCGCCATGCCCCGCTCCGCCGCCCAGACCGCCGCCCTGCTTGCCTCGCCCGACGACACCGAGGCCCAGTTCTACGAGGCGCTGCAGCACGCCGACCTGGATCACCTGATGGCCCTGTGGGCCGATGACGAGGAAGTGGCCTGCGTCCACCCGGGCGGCCCGCGCATCGTCGGCCTGCCTGCCATTCGCGCCGCCTTCGAAGCGGTGTTCCAGCGCGGCGCGGTCAGCGTCCACCCCGAGCGCGTGCGCCGCCTGCACAGCGGCGATTGCGCCATCCACCATGTGCTGGAGCGCGTGCAGTTGCATGGCGAGGCCCAGCAGGCTTGGGTCATCGCGACCAATGTCTATCTGAAGACGGCGCTCGGCTGGCGCCTGGTGCTGCACCACGCCAGCCCCGGCAATGCGGGCGATGTCCAGGAGCTCGTCGCCGACGCCGGCACGCTTCACTAGGAGTCGGCGCATGCAGTACCGCGCCCCCCGCTGGCTGCCCGGCGGCCACGCCCAGACCATCTGGCCCGCCCTCCTCAGCCGCCAACACGACGGCCCGCCGCCGAACTGGACGCGCGAGCGCTGGGACACACCGGACGGCGACTTCATTGATGTCGACTTCCTGGCTGGTGGTGAGCCGCCCGCACGCGAGTACGCGTCCGGCCCCCCGGGGGGGCCAAGTCGGTCTTGGGAGCGGCCCGGCGACCGACTTGGGCGCCCGCCGGAGACGCCGCTGCTGGTGTTGTTCCACGGCCTGGAGGGCGACCGCACCAGCCACTCCAGCGTCGCCTTCGCCAGCGTCGCCCGCGCACGCGGTTGGGCCATGGCCCTGCCCCACTTCCGCGGCTGCTCCGGTGAACTGAACCGCGGCCCGCGCGCCTACCACTCGGGCGACTTCGAGGAGGTCGGCTGGATATTGCAGCGCCTGCGCGAGCGCCATGGCAGCAAGCTCCTCGTCGCGGGCGTGTCCCTGGGCGGCAATGCACTGATGCGCTGGGCGGAGGAAGCCGGCCACAGCGCCGCCCAGGTCGCCCAGGCGGTCTGCTCGATCTGCTCGCCCATCGACCTCGCCGCCGCTGGCGCGGCCATCGACCGCGGCTTCAACAGGCAGGTCTATGCGCGCCGCTTCCTGCGCACCATGATTCCCAAGGCCCTGCGCAAGCTGCAGCAGCATCCGGGCCTGTTCGATGGCGAGCGGCTCAAGCGCGCGTCGACCATCTACGAGTTCGACAACCTGTTCACCGCGCCGCTGCACGGCTTCAGGAACACCGAAGACTACTGGACCCGCGCGGCCGCCAAACCGCACCTGCACCGCATCCGCATCCCGGCCCTGGTGCTGAACGCCCGCAACGACCCTTTCGTGCCCGGGGGCAGCCTGCCACACGCCGCCGAGGTGGGTGCCCATGTGACACTCTGGCAGCCCGGCCACGGCGGCCATGTCGGCTTCCCCGCCGGCCGCCTGCCGGGGCATCTGCTGACCATGCCGGAGCAGGTCTGCGACTGGCTCTGGAAGCAACGCTGAAGGAGGTCTTGCATGGACCCCATCGTCGAAGCGGCCCTCAAGAAGTGGCCCAACGTCCCGCACTGCTACGGCTGGCTGGCGCTGGACGCCCGTGGTGATTGGTATATGCGCGACGAACGCATCCAGCACGCCGGCCCCTTCCCCGAGGTCAAAGGCAGCCGCATCAACCACGACAAGCTGCGTGCCTTCATCGAGCGCAACTACGCGGCCGACGCGGCTGGCTGCTGGTTCTTCCAGAACGGGCCGCAGCGGGTCTATGTGGAGCTGGAATCCACGCCCTGGGTTTGGCGCCTGCAGCCTGATGGCCGCGTGCTGAGCCACACCGGCATCGAAGCCGCCGCGGAGTCCAGCTGGCTGGACGAAGCCGGGCGGCTCTACCTGCTCACCAACCTCGGCCTGGGCCTGGTGCACACGGCCGACATGGGCCTGGCGGCCGACGCCGTCGAGCAGGGGCGCTGGACGCCACAGCAGTTCCTGTCGGGTGAGCTGCCGGAGCGCTTCGGCTTCGTGCGCCGCCCTGGCGCCTGAGCCAGAAACGACGAGGGCTGYCGAAGCAGCCCTTGGCGGGATTCAAGCCGAAGCTTTACTGCGCGGCCGAAGCAGCCGGTGCGGCCATCTTGGGCTCGTCGAACTTGGCGCCCCCCTGGTTGGCCATGTAGACCACGGCACGGGAGACTTCGAAGTCGCTGAAATCGCCGCCGCCCTGCGGGCCCATATTGCCCTTGCCCTTGAGCGCCGAATGCACCAGCGTGTCGAAGCCACTCTTGATGCGCGGGCCCCAGGCCGACGCGTCGCCCAGCTTGGGTGCGCCGGCGGCGCCGGTGGCGTGGCAGGCCGAGCACTGGGCCTGGAAGACCTGCTCGCCCGTCTTCATGGTGGCGGCGTCGTTGACGTCCTTGACCTCGACGTGCGCGACCGGCGCAATGCGCGCTGCAATGGCCTGGGCCTCGAAGGCAGCCGTGCCGGCCGCCGGCTTGGTGTCAGTGGTGACGTAATTGGCCAGCAGGATGATGACGATGACCGGCACCACGAAGGCGAACAGCACGGCCCAGGCGAGCTGCTTGGGGGTCTTGATCGGCCCGGTGTGGGCGTCGTCGTGGTCGTGATCGTGGCTGGCGCTCATGAATTCCTCTTGTCGATCTTCGTCGGTCGGGTCTCGCTTCATGCCGGGCTGGGTGCGCGACACGAAAAACCGCCGAATTATAGGCAGGCCCCGACGCTGCCCCGGGGCCCTGGTACCCCGCTGCTAGAATGCACGGCTTCGCGCCCGTAGCTCAATGGATAGAGTACTGCCCTCCGAAGGCAGGGGTTGTTGGTTCGATCCCAACCGGGCGCACCAAAAGTCTCAAGCACCTTGCAGTAATGCCAGGTGCTTTTTTCTTGGCGGCTTCGTAGAAGTACCCGTAATGCCATCGCGTTGAGGCGCGTGCGCACCGAGCGAGCGACGCATGCCGCGCGCCGCGCTATCACGCAGCTGGAGTCGCCTGCGCCGCAAGGACTCCTCTATGAAGTCTGGCCACTGGCCTTCCAGAACACCGTCTTCGCGCTCGACCGCCGGCACCAGCGCCGTCCGGAAGCCGTTGGCACGCAGCATTTTGGTCACCCAGTCACGGTGAATCTCGTTCGGCTGCCCTCGCCATAGCCCTGCATGCCCGCGCCCAGCGACCGTGAACGCCACCGTACCCAAATCAATGTTGACTGGTCGATGAGGATCGGTGTGGAGAACTTGCGAGGTTTATGCGCGACTGGTCGCTTGCGTCACGGCGTCGCCGATTTACTTGAAAGAGGCTACGGCTCACGTCTGCGACATGTTTGTTCCGGGTGTGAAGGCCCCGCCGAAGAGTGGCGACTTCGATGAGGTCATGAAGCATGTGCGCACCGTTCTCAATGTGCGCTTGAAGGCGCTTCTAAGCCGACGCTCACACGGCTCCAAGCAGTAGGAGTCGCGCCACCGACTGCTGAGCCGCTCCGAAGGATCAAGGCTGTTGGCCGCAGGCTTTTCTTTGAGCAGTCAGCTCCGCATTTCCAAAATTCGAGGAACTACGAGCTCCGCCAAATGCCGAGAGTCTTCGGCCGTACCGGAGTAGCCAAAGGAAATCGAGACGGTGACCATCACTGCGTTCTTGACG
>NZ_JBFULE010000013.1:0-29607 GCF_056400485.1 Roseateles sp. P5_B10 | reverse complement strand
ACGTGCACACCCTGGTCGTCAGCGACGGGCGGGACGCCGAGCTGGTCGAGCTCCGCCGCGCGGTCGTGGCGGCGGGTGGCACCGTCTACTGGCGCTACCAGTCGGTGCCGGCGCTTTTCGTGACCTTGCCCGTTGACAAGGTTGACGCGCTCGCTGCGCGGCCGGACGTGCAGAGCATCTCGCCGAACCGGCGCGCGGCCCGCACGTTCAGCCTGACCGAGGCCTCCACCGGCGCAGCCGACGTGCGTGCCGCCACGATCGGCGCGGCGCGGGGCCTGGACGGCTCGGGCGTCGCCATCGCCGTGCTGGATTCGGGCATCGCTGGGAACCACACCGCGTTCACCGATGGCCAGCGTTCGCGGGTCGCACGCGCCGTCGACTTTGAGAAGGTGACGCAAGGCGGCGCGGGCCGCGCCTGGCAGCCCGGCGTCGACCGGTCCGACGCGGCGCTCGACGAACGCCAGCAAGCGGCGGGCGGGGCGGATCCGTATGGCCACGGCACGCATGTCGCGGGCGTCGCCGCAGGCCGCTCGACGTCGCGTCTGCCCGAGTCGAGCGGCATCGCCACCCAGGCCTCGCTGGTCGACGTCAAGGTGCTTGACAGCCGCGGCGAAGGCGAGCTGAGCGATGTGCTGGCCGGGATCGACTGGGTCATCGCGCATGCGAAGCAGCAAAACATCCGCGTGCTCAACGTGAGCCTTGCCGCCGATTCGACCGAGTCGTATCGGACCGACCCGCTGTGCGGCGCGCTGCGCGGCGCGAGTGCAGCCGGCCTCGTGGTGGTCGTGGCCGCCGGCAACTACGGCACGGACGCCTCCGGTCAGGAGCGCTACGGCACGATCAGCTCGCCGGGCAATGAGCCCTCGGTCATCACCGTGGGATCGGCCAACACGCAGGCGACTGCCTCGCGCAGCGACGACGCAGTCAACCATTTCAGTTCCCGCGGGCCCACCCGCGGCGGCCTGTTCCTGCCCGACGGGCGCCGCGTCGCCGACAACCTGCTCAAGCCGGACCTGGTGGCTCCGGGCAATCGCATCGTCGGCCCGATGGCGGCCGGCAGCACGCTCGCCACGGACTTCCCCTCGCTGTCGGCGCCCTACGGCGGCACGGCGCAGCCGCGGGGCCGCGAGCTGATGGACCTGAGCGGCACTTCGGTCGCTGCGCCGGTGGTGTCCGGTACCGTGGCCCTGATGTTGCAGGCCAACCCCGGCCTGACGCCCCCGTTGGTGAAGGCGATCCTGCAGTACACCGCGCAGGCCCTGCCGGGCGCCAACCTGCTGCAGCAGGGCGCGGGCCTGCTGAACGTCGACGGCGCGGTGCGGCTGGCCGGTGCGCTGCGCAGCGATCTCGCCACGGTCATCGCCAGCGGCCGCATCGCGGCGGGTGCGCCGCTGCTGGCGCCGGGCCAGGTGATGCCCGCGCCGGTGTCGATCATCGGCGGTCAGTCGGTGCCCTGGAGTCGCATCATCTTCGCCGGCGGGCGCCACCTCTACAGCGGCAGCGCGCTTTTCACCCGCTACCAGCCGGTGTACGACCCGGGCCTGTTCTGGGTGGGCGGCAGCGCGACGCGCGTTACTGTCCAGATCCGCCCCGGCGCGGCGCTGTCGACGATCACGGCGTCTCCCGTGCCGACRGGGCAGCGCTTCCTGACCGACGGCGTCATCACGCTGAATTCGCTGGTCGGCCGCAGTTCGCTGCCGGGTCGCACGGGCGTCTTCGTCCCCACCGCGACGCTTTCCGGCTGGCTGGCATCGGGCAGCGGTGTGGTGCTCAGCGAAGGCGTCGTCCTCAGTGAGGGTGTGGTCCTCAGCGAAGGGGTCGTCCTCACCGAAGGCGTGGTGCTGAGCGAAGGCGTGGTGCTCAGCGAGGGTGTCGTGCTGAGCGAGGGCGTGGTGCTCAGCGAGGGTGTCGTGCTCAGCGAAGTTGCCCGCACCGGCGAACGATGATGGTTGCTGCAGGCGCCGAGCCCGGAGTGAGCTGGCCTCGGCGCGTCCATCAGGCACTGATGCCGGACTACAACCGCAAGGCGGCGGTGTATTGGTGGGCGGTGGTCTGCATCGGTGTGGTGGTGCTCGCGCACTCGTTGCGCCACGTCGTGAGCCTTTCGCCGGATGCCTGGTTGCGCGTGGTGGGCGGCACGCTGCTGGCGATGCTGGCCGGGCTGGTGCCGGTGCGGATTCCGCGTTCAACGAACTCGTTCACCGCTGGCGAGATCTTCATCTTCCTGCTGCTGCTGCTGAACGGGCCGGAGGCCGCGGCCGTGGCGTCGGCAGCGGAAGCGCTGGTCGGCGCCTGGCGCACCTCCAAGCGCTGGACCAGCCGCATCGCCAGCCCCGCGATGGCGGCCATTGCCATGTTCAGCGCCGGCACGGTGCTGCACGTGGCACTGGGCGAACTGCGTAGCCATCAGCTGGAGAGCGACAGCCTGATCCTGCTGGGCGCGATCCTGTTTGCGCTCGCCTACTTCGTGCTGAACACCGTGATGGCCACGGCCGTGCCACGGCTCAAGCGCAACGAGCCGCTGTCGGTCCGGGCATTCGTCGACGCATTCGGCTGGCTTGGCATCGCCTACGCGGGCAACGCCTCGGTGGCGACATTGCTGTTCCTCAGCTTCCGGCAGTCGGGCATCGTCGTCGTCGTCGCGGCCACGCCGATCATCGTGATCCTGCTGACGACCGGCCACTTCTTCTTTCGCCGCGAGGAAGCGGCCGAAGCGGTGCGCAAGGCGCGCGAGCAGCAATTGGCGCAGAAGCAGGCGCTGGAGAACGCGCGCCAGTCGGGCATGGCCGAGATCGCCACCAACGTGCTGCACAACGTGGGCAATGTGCTCAACAGCGTCAATGTGTCGGCCGAGTTGATCAGTGGCAAGGTCCGCGGTTCGGAGGCGGCTGGGCTGGCCCGCGCGGTGGCGCTGCTGGACGCGCATGCGCAGGACCTGGGCGACTACCTCACCCGCGACGCGCGCGGGCGGCTGCTGCCAGGCTATCTGAAGCAACTCTCGGTGGCGGTGGCCGAGGAGCGCCAGCAGATCCTTGACGAGCTGGCGGCGCTGACGCGCAGCGTGCGCCACATCAAGGAAATCGTGGCGACGCAGCAGTCCTACGCCGGCGCGTCCAGCATGGTCGAATCGACCCGCATCACCGACTTGATCGAAGATGCGCTGCGCATCGATACCGGCGGCATCGGTCCTCTGCGCGTGGAGCGCGAGTTCGAGGAGGTGCCGGCGTTGATGCTGGACAAGCACCGCACGCTGCTGATCCTGGTGAACCTGATTGGCAACGCGCGCCATGCGGTGCTGCAGGCGCCGCCCGACGTCGGGCAATGCATCGTGGTGCGGGTACGGGCGGTTGAAGGCGATCGCCTCCAGGTGGCTGTTGCCGACAACGGTTGCGGCATCGCGCCGGAGAATCTCACGCGCATCTTCGCGCACGGGTTCACGACCAAGCAGGACGGCCACGGTTTTGGCCTTCATAGTTGCGTATTGGCAGCCCAGGAGATGGGCGGTACGCTGACTGCCCACAGTGACGGCCCCGGAACCGGGGCCACCTTCACGCTTGAGCTACCTCTGACCGCTGCCACGGACACCCAGGCATGAACTCCTTCGAGAACCGTCGCGTCCTGCTGGTCGACGACATGCCGACGATCCATGCGGACTTCCGCAAGATCCTCGCGCCCGAACTCGGCGCCGCGTCGGCGCTGGAAGCCGCCAAGGCGGCATTGTTCGGCGACGAGATCACCGCAGCTGCCCAGCCCTTCGAGCTCGACTCGGCCTACCAGGGCCAGGAAGGCCTGGCCCGCGTGGTCGAGGCGCTGGCGCAGGGCCGGCCCTATGCGGTGGCCTTCGTCGACATGCGCATGCCGCCCGGGTGGGATGGCGTGGAGACGGTCGAGCGCCTTTGGCAAGCCGACCCGAGGCTGCAGGTGGTCTTCTGCACCGCCTACTCCGACGCCTCATGGGAGGAGGTGCTGCAGCGCCTGGACACCCGCGGCCGGCTGCTCATCCTGAAGAAGCCCTTCGACAACATCGAGGTGAGCCAGCTGGCCAACGCGCTGGCTGCGAAATGGCAGGCCACGCAGCAGGCTGCCGCGCAGATCGATCAACTTGAAGCCGCGGTGGCTGCGCGTACCACCCAGCTGACGCAGGCGAACGCGGCGCTGCAGGCGGAAATCACGGAGCGCAAGCAGCTGCAGACCCAGCTGGTGCAATCGCAGAGCCTGGCGTCCATCGGGCAGCTCGCCGCCGGGGTGGCGCACGAGATCAACAACCCGATTGGCTATGTCTTTGCGAACCACGGCACGCTGGATACCTACCGGGAACAGTTGTTCGGGCTGCTCGGCGCCTACCGCGCGGCCGAGGACCAGCTGCCCGCGAGCCTGGCCGCATCGCTTGCAGCACAGCGGGAGCAGGTGGGCCTGGACTACCTGCACGACGATATGCCGGCGCTGATCCAGGAGTCGCGCGAGGGCCTGATGCGGGTTCGCCAGATCGTGCAGGACCTGAAGGATTTCTCACGCGTCGACGCCGGGCAGGAATGGCAGCGCGTCGACCTGCACGCGGGCATCGAATCCACGCTCAACCTGGTTGCCGGCGAAGTGCAGCACAAGGCCGACCTGGTGCGGGAGTTCGGCCGGTTGCCGGACGTCGACTGCATGCCGTCGCAGATCAACCAGGTGGTACTGAACCTGGTCGTCAACGCAGCCCAAGCGATCGATAGCGGGGTGCGCGGCACGATCACGCTTCGAACCGGTTGTGAAGGCGACGCGCATGTGTGGCTGGAAGTGGCCGACACGGGCTGCGGCATGCCGCAAGAAGTGCTCGGGCGCATCTTCGAGCCCTTCTACACCACCAAGCCGGTCGGCCAGGGCAGAGGGCTCGGGCTGTCCTTGTCCTACGGCATCGTGCAAAAGCACGCCGGGCGCATCGACGTGCACAGCCAGGTCGGCAGCGGCACGACGTTCCGCGTCACGCTGCCGATGCGGCGCGCCGAGGCGACGCCGGGCTGAGCGCGGTGACTGGGGCCCAGGTCGGTGCGCCGAACGGCTACTGCGCCAACCACCCCGCCAGCTTTTCCGCAATCATCAATGTCGGCGAATTCGTATTGCCGCTCGTGATCGTCGGCATCACGCTGGCATCCGCGATGCGCAAGCCGCTCACGCCGCGCACGCGCAGCCGCGAGTCGACCACCGCGCCGGGGTCGTCCTTGCGGCCCATGCGGCAGGTGCCCACGGGGTGGAAGATGGTCGTCGCGATGTCGCCGGCCAGCCGCGCCAGTTCCTCGTCGGTCTGGAACTGCGGGCCCGGCTTGTATTCCTCGGGCTTGAAGCCGGCCAGCGCCGGCTGGGACACGATGCGGCGCGTCAGCTTCAGGCTTTCGGCCGCGACGTGCCGGTCCGCCTCGGTGGACAGGTAGTTGGGCCGGATGGCCGGCGCCACCGTCGCGTCGGGCGAGGTGGCGAGCACCGTGCCGCGGCTGGTCGGGTTGAGGTTGCAGACGCTGGCCGTGAAGGCGTTGAAGCCGTGCAGCGGTTCGCCAAAGGCATCCAGCGACAGCGGCTGCACGTGGTATTCCAGGTCGGGCCAGACCTTGTCGGGGTGGCTGCGCGTGAAGGCGCCGAGCTGGCTGGGCGCCATGCTCATCGGCCCGCTGCGGCGCAGCGCGTACTCCAGGCCGATCATGGCCTTGCCGAGCAGCGAGGCCGAGCGCGTGTTCAGCGTCTTCGCGCCGTCCACCTTGTAGACGGCGCGGATCTGCAGGTGGTCCTGCAGATTGGCGCCCACTCCCGGCAGGTGCTGCTCGACCGTAAGCCCCAGGCTCTGCAGCAGGTCGGCCGGGCCGAGGCCGCTGAGCTGCAGGATCTGCGGCGAGCCGATGGCGCCCGCGGCCAGGATGACCTCGCCGCCGACGTTGAGCCAGGGCTGTTCGACGCCATGAGGTGTCAGCACCTCGACGCCGCTGCAGCGCAGGCCCGTGTCGTCCTTGAGCAGACGCAGCTTGCGTACCTGGGCGCCCGTCCACAGCTCGAAGTTGGGCCGCCCAAAGGTGGTCGGCCGCAGAAAAGCCTTGGCCGTGTTCCAGCGCCAGCCCTTCTTCTGGTTGACCTCGAAATAGCCCACGCCCTCGTTGTTGCCGGCGTTGAAGTCGCTCGTGGCCGGGATGCCGGCTTGGGCGGCGGCGGCGGCAAAGGCGTCGAGGATGGGCCAGCGCAGGCGCTGTTGCTCGACCCGCCACTCGCCCTTGTGGCCGTGCACGGCGGCAAAACCCTCGGGTGCGGTCTTGGGCGTATCCAGCCGCCAGTGGTTCTCGTGCTTGCGAAAGGCGCGCAGCACGCGCTCCCAGCGCCAGGTGTCATCACCTGTCGTCTCGGCCCAGTGCTCATAGTCGCGGCTCTGGCCACGCATATAGATCATGCCGTTGATGCTGGAGCTGCCGCCCAGCACCTTGCCACGCGGGTAGCGCAGGCTGCGCCCGTTCAGCCCGGCCTCGGCCTCGGTGTTGAAGCACCAGTCGGTGCGCGGGTTGCCGATGCAGTAAAGGTAGCCGACGGGGATGTGGATCCAGTGGTAGTCGTCCTTGCCGCCCGCCTCGATGAGCAGGATGCGCTTCTCCGGGTTGGCGCTGAGCCGGTTCGCGAGCAGGCAGCCGGCGGTGCCGGCGCCCACGATGATGTAGTCGAAACCTTGTCGGGACATTGAGGCGCTAGCTGGGCATGCGAAGGGCGAAACCCCAAGCGTACGTCACTCGGCGTTGGCGCTCCCCAGGCGGTACCAGTCCAGCTTGCGCGTCAGCGTCATCACGGTGGCGAGCACGGTGAACAGCAGGATGGCGCCGATGGCCAGGGCCGCCTGCTCGCGGCTCAGCAGCACGTACAGCGCGCCGTAGAGCAACGCGATGCCACTGCCGAAGGCCGCGCCGCGCAGCCAGCCGCCCAGCATGGCCGCGGCGTATTGCGTCAGCACCAGGGCCGCCGCGCCGGCCGCGATCAGGTAGGCAACCAGGAAGGGCAGATGCTCCGACAGGCTGAGCAGCAGCAGGAAGAACAGGCTCAGCGCCAGGCCGACGAGCAGGTATTGCACCGGGTGCACGCGCCGGCCGGTCAACAGCTCCGTGAGGCCGACGGTGACGAAGGTCAGCGCGATGAACATCAGGCCGTATTTGATGGCGCGGTCGCTCATGACGTAAGGGTTCACGGGGTCGATCAGGTCAACGCTCAGCGTGTCCAGGTTGCCGTTGCCGGCGATCACGTCGGCGACGCCGCCGCTGGCCAGTTCAGTGACCTGCCAACGCGCCTTGAACCCGTCGTCACTGACGTCGCTGCCCGTGGGCAGGAAGCGCCCGCCAAAGCTCGGGTGCGGCCAGCTGGATTCCAGCGTCATGGTCGTGTCGCTGGCGGCGGGCACGAGGGCCAGGCTCTGCGTGCCGGCCAGGTCCACGACCAGCTTCAGCTCGAGGCGCTCGCCGGGAGGCGGGGTCTGAACGATGGCATGCAGGCCCGAGGGATAGGCGGCGTCCAGCGTGCCGGGCCTGACGGTCAGCGCATGACCGTCGCGTGTCAGGGTGACCTTGCGCAGGCCGCGAGCGTCCTTGGCTGAGAACATCGCGATGACGTCGCCGCATTCGACGCGGCCGCCGGCGTTGTCGGGCCTGGGTGTCAAACCTGAGGTTTCCTCCCAGCGTGCCAGCAGGGTCAGCTTGCCGGCATAGGTGTTGACCTTGAACAGGCCGCGATGGCGTGGGTCGGGCACGAGATCCCCGCTGACCTGCAGCTGGGCAGGGGGCAGCCGATGCGCGAAGTTGCGGGTCTGGACGCCATCCTTGTAAGGCGCCCAGGTCTCGGTGCATTGGCGCAGCAGGATGGGGCCCAGCAGCGTCTGCGGGCCGGCGAGCGACTGCTCGACGTTTTGTTCGGCCTCGTGCTGCCGGGCCTGGCGCTCATGCGCGAGACCGCGGATCTCGCCGAGCACGACGACCAGCAGCAGGGTGATGACGGCCAGGATGACCAGCTTGAGGAAGAGAGGGTGCTTGTTCATGCCGACAGCATCGCCAGCGGTGGTGAGCAGACAACGAAGTGTGTGAAGCGWGCGTGAAGTCAGCGCGGAAGAACCAAGCTGACGCGCAGCCCGGGCTCCGCCGCCTCGAAAGCCAGCCAGCCGCCATGCAGCTCGGCCACGCGGCGCGCGATGGCCAGGCCCAGGCCCGAGCCCTTGACGAGGCTGCCGGGCCGGGCTGTCGAGAAGAAGCGTTTTCCCAACTGGGCAAACGCCGCCGTTGGCACGCCGGGGCCTCGGTCGCGCAGCGTCAGGCGTGCGGTCGTCGCCGTTGTGCTGACGGCCAGTTCGAGCATGGAGCCGTCCGGTGCGAAGTCGATGGCATTGATGAGCAGATTGCCCAGGGCCAGCTCCAGCAGCGCCGTGTCCACTTCGACGATCGCTTCCTCGCGCGCCGTCCAGGTGACGTTCAAGCCTTTCTGCGCCAGGCGTGACGCTTGCCGCTCAAGTTGACCTTCGGCCCAGTCAGCCAAGGTGATCCGCTGGCGCTCGCCCGGCCCGACCTGGGCCTCCAGCTGCGACAGTGCCAGCACGCGCTCCACCAGCGTCTGCAGCCGCGCGGTCTGGTCCAGCACCTGGGCGGCGAAGCGCTGGCGGTCGGCGGCGGGCAGCTCGTCCTGCAGCAGCTCGCCGCTGGCGCGCAGCGCGGCCAGCGGGCTCTTCAGTTCATGCGTCAGTGCGCGCACGTCGTGTTCGAGCTGCTCACGGCCTTCGAGGCGGCGGCGCATGTCGTCCATGGCATGGGCGAGATCGCCCAATTCACCTGGCATGGCCGGCGGCGCAATGGCCTGGCCAGCCTGGGCCTGCTGGGCATAGCGGCGCAGCCGCCGCACCGAGGCGACCAGCCACAGCGTCACCGTCACCCCGACGATGAGGCTGGCGGCCAGCAGTGCGGCGCCAGCCCAGAACACGCGGCGCTCGGCGCGGTCGATGAAGCGCTGCACGCTGGCCACCGGCTTGGCGACGCTGACGACGCCCAGCGTGCGGCCGTCCTTGAGGATGGGCGCCGCGACGACGAGGATGGTGCTGCGGTCGTCCGCGGAATAGCGCGTCGAGCGCGCGCCATAGTCGCCGCGCAGCGTCAGCGCCACGTCGCGCCACTGCGAGTAGTCCTGGCCCACGGCCGAGGGCTGGCCGGAGTCGAGCACGACGCGGCCGTGGGCGTCGGTCACATAGATGCGCAGGTCCAGGCTCTGCTTGCGCAAACCCCAGATCGGTACGTCGACCTCGCGTTTCACATAGCGCTGCAGCCGCGCGGCCAGAGGGCTGTCGGGCTTGAGGCCGTTGGCGCCCATCTCATCGGCGGCGGTCTCTGCCATCAGATGGGCGGTGTCCACCATCAGGTCTTCCATGACCTCGCGCACGCTGGGCTTGACCTCGGCCAGGAAGACTTTCAGCAGTAGCACTGCGCTGAGGCCGGCGATCAGGAAGAAGCCGAAGAAGACTCTGAGCCCCAGCCGCACGTCAGGAACTCCGAACAAAGCCACAGAGGCACAGAGACACGGAGAAGCAGGCTTGTCCTCTGTGTCTCTGTGCCTCTGTGGCTGTGTTCATGGGCGGTTGGCGGCTGCTCATGGTTCCAGTGAATAGCCCAGCCCGCGATGCGTCTTGATGGGGTCGCGCGCCGGTGCCGCCTCGCGCAGCTTGGCGCGCAGCGTCTTGATGTGGGTGTCCACGGTGCGGTCTGTGCTTTCGGCGCTGCTGCCCCAGACGGCGTCCAGCAACGCGTCGCGGCTGTGGATGCGCTGCGGGGCGCGCAGCAGATGCGTCAGCAGGCCGAGCTCCAGCTTGGTGAGGTTGAGCGGCACGCCGTCCAGGCTGACTCGCGTACCGTCGACCGTGAAGCCCAGCGTTGGCGCTGGCGCGGCCTGGGCGCGGCGCAGCAGGGCGCGCACGCGGGCGACCAGCTCGCGCGGGCTGAAAGGCTTGGCGAGGTAGTCGTCGGCGCCCAGCTCCAGGCCGAGCACGCGATCCATCTCCTCGCTGCGCGCGCTCAGCACGATGACGGGCAGGCGGGAGAGCGGGCCATTGCGCAGCTCGCGGCACAGGTCCAGGCCATGGCCGTCGGGCAGGCCGATGTCGAGGATGAGCAGCTCGGGCGCCGGTGCCGCGCGAAGGCGCTCGCGGGCCTCAGCCAGCCAGGCGCAGTGCTCGACGACGAAGCCCTCGCGCCGCAGCGCGAACGCGACGGTGTCCGCAATCGCCGGGTCGTCTTCCAGCAGCAGGATCAAGTGCGCCAACCCTTGGCCAAGCTCGCGACGAGCTGCGCAGCCGAACCCGGCGCACGGTTGACCGGCAGCGCCTGACCGGCCCAGAGGCTGATGAAGTCAGCCTGGCCGGCCCTGGCCGCCGCCTGGCGCATCGGTCGGCTGGCCGCGTTGGGCTGCGGGAAGGCGGGCAGGACGATGCCCTCCAGCTCCCGCGTGACGCGGTTGGCCACGCCGCGCGCCAGGCGGCCGGAGAAGGCGCGCGTCAGCGTCGAATCGGCGTCGCTCGCAGCCAGCAAGGCGGCGCGGTAGGGCGGCGACAGTGGGCATTCGTCGACCAGCAGAAACGCCGTGCCGACCGTCACTGCGCTGGCGCCCAGCGCCTGCGCCGCCGCAACGCCGCGTGCGTCGGCGATGCCGCCGGCAGCGATGACCGGGACATCCAGCGCGTCGACGAGCTGGGGCACCAGCGCCATCGTGCCGATCAGCGCGCCTTCCGCGCTGCCCAGGAAGCCGCCGCGGTGGCCTCCGCCTTCGTAGCCCTGGGCGATGACGGCATCCACGCCGCTGGCCTGCAGCAGCAGGCCTTCCGCCACCTGCGTGGCCGTGCCGAGCACGGTGAAGCCCTGCGCCTTCAATGCCGCCACGCGCGCCACGCCGGGGTCGCCCATGGCGAAGCTGATGACGGCGGGATGCGCGGCGATGGTGGCCTCAAGCTGGGTGTCGAAGTCCTCCTCGAAGCGTTCCGGCCGCGCCGGCGCCGGCAGGCCCAGTTCGGTGTGCCAGGCGGCCAGGCGGGCGAGGTAGGCGTCCAGTGCGCTGTCGTCGCGCAGCCAGGGCTGCGGGCAGAACAGGTTGATGCCGAAGGGCTGGCCGGTGCGCGCGCGGATGTCGGCGGCAATCTCGGTGATGCGTGCCGGCGTCAGGTAGGCCGCGCCGAGCTGGCCGAAGCCGCCGCCTGCGCTCACGGCGGCCACCAGCGCGGCGCTGGACGCCTCGCCGGCCATCGGCGCCATCCAGATGGGAGGCAGGTCAAACAGGCTCATGTGGTCACCCCACGGTTCGTGCGGCTAGCACCGGGAAAAGCTTGATGAGGCCGTCGGCCAGCAGCTCCACCGCCAGCGCGGCGAGGATGAGGCCCATCAGCCGCGTCATGATGTTGATGCCGGTCTGGCCCAGCACCTTGGCGATCTTGCTGGACGCGGAGAAGACCACGAAGGTGACGAGGGCGACGACAACGCCATAGCCGCAAAGCACGGCCAGCTCCCACCAGACGCGCGTCTTGTCGGCGTAGATGACCATGGTGGAGATGGTGGCCGGGCCGGTCAGCAGCGGGATGGCCAGCGGCACGACGGCGATGCTGGCGCCGGCGTCGGCCTTGGTGTTGCCCTCCGACACATCCTCCTTGCGCGCCTCGGCCGGCTGGGCGTTGAGCATCTGCAGCGAGCTGATCAGCAGCAGGCAGCCGCCGCCCACCTGGAAGCTGGCCAGCGAGATGCCGAAGAACTCGATGATCTTCAGCCCGAACAGCGCGCTCAGCGCGATGACGATGCCGGCCGTGCTGGCGCTGACGAGGATGGTCTTGCGCCGCTGCGTGCGCGAAAAGGCGGACGTGAAGTGGATGAAGAAGGGCACCACGCCGACCGGATTCACGATGGCCAACAGCGCGACGAGGGGCTTGTAGATGTCCATGACGGCTGATTGTGGCGGGCCCCGATGCTGTCAAGGCCGAAAAACTCAAGCCTCTGCGTGTTCGCGCAGGGTGCGCAGATAGTCCAGCCCTGCCGCGCCGCGGCAACCCCACCAGCTGAGCAGTTCGCCGTCGACCAACTGCACGCGTGCCTGCGGGCACAGCGCCTGCGCCGCGGCGATATGCGCAGCACCGAAGCGATAAGGCTCGGAGCTCAGCAGCACGCGGTCGATGTCGCGAAGCCAGGCGTCATCGCCCGCAAGCGCAGGGTAGCGGCCGGCGCCGTGCTCGCCGCCCAGCACGTCGGGCCAGGTGCGCCAGCCGACTTCAACCAGCAGCGTCGAGACATAGGTGTCGCGCGCCACCGTCATCCATGGGTCGCGCCAGATCAGGTAGAGCACGTTCTCGCCCGGCCAGACCTGCTCGCGGCAGCGGGCCAGCGCGGCTCGGAACTCGGCCGACAGCGCCGCGGCGCGTTCGTTGACGCCCGGCTGATCGGCAAAGGCAGCGCGCAACTGCTCGAACAGCGCCAGGTTGTCCTCGGGCCGGCTCGGGTGGGTCACGATGACCTCGGGCACGAACCCTCGCAGCGCTTCGGCGGTTTCCAGCCGGTTCTCGTCCACGTTGACGATGACATGGGTGGGTGCGAGCTTTCTCAGCTTGGCCAGGTTCACGTCCTTGGTGCCACCCACCTTGGCAACGGTGGCAACCACCTCGGCGGGGTGGATGCAAAAACCGGTCCGGGCCACCAAGCGATGGCCCAGCCCCAAGGCCACCAGCGTCTCCGTCGCGCTTGGCACGAGCGACGCGATTCGGGGCGCCGTCATTCCGCTTCGGTCACCGCCAGATAAACGGCACAGCAGCCGCGCAGCCAGACCAGGGTCGGCAGCACCAGGGCGATGGCGAACACGACGCCGCCGCCGATCAATGCAGCCAGGCCTAGCGCGCCGCCCTGCAGCGGCACGCCACTGGCGCCCAGGCCGCGCGGCCCCAAGCCCATGACGCCGGCCAGCAACTGGTTGGCGGGCAGCTCCACACCCGCGCCGAGGATAGCCAGGCCGGCCACCATCCGCCCGCCGCTGACGACGACGAAGCTGACGGCCGCCGTGGCCAGCGCCGTCATCAGGTAGACGGCGGCCATCAGCAGCGCCGTTTCGGGCAGGCCGTGATGCAGGCGCTCGCGCAAGAAAAACAGTACGCCGGCGCTGCGCCGCCCCGCCCACACCGCTGGCCCCGCCAGAGGTCCGACGAGAACGACCAGGACGAAGCTGATGCCGCCCAGCACCAGCACGCCAGCCGGCAGCACGACGGCCAGCAGAGGCGCGCCGACGACCGGCCAATGCGTCGCCCACAGCAGCCCGGCGAGCACCAGGGCGGCCGCGCCGGCCAGGGCCAGGCAGGCCAACAGGGCGAGCAGCACGCGATGGCCGCTGCGCAGGGCGTCCGAGAGCGCGTCCTGGGGGTCGCGCACGGGCAGGCCGCGCGCCTGGTCCATCAGCATCAGACCCGTCGCATTGACGCTGAAAAAAGCGACAGCCAAGGCCAGCCCCACCCAGAGCGCGCTCAAGAGGCCTTGATCGCGCGCCAAGGCTGACTGGGCCATGGCCAGCAGCAGGCCGGCGGCGCAAAAACCGGCCAGCAGTGCATAGAGGGCGCGCAGATTGCGCGGCGCGTCGACGCTGGCGAGCACGCGGGTGAGGGGAACGAGCAGGCTGGTTGTCATGAATTCGGGTGGGGCGGGGCGATGGTATCGATGACGGGACCGTGATGGCTCCCAGGCGCCAGGGTTTGTGCTAGCTCTGAAAAACAACACTTGCCGGAGTGGCGTTCCRCAATCTCTTTACCCCGCCACCATAATCAATTGCCTGTGTCTGGACGCCGCACCTTCGCTTGAATGGTTCACGTAGGGTTGAAGCTCCACATGGTTTTTTGGTTTTGAGTAGAGAAGGGCTTCCCCATGGGAAACAAGCTTTATGTGGGCAATCTGGCCTACAGCGTGCGTGACGAATCGCTGCAAGAATCGTTCGGTCAATTTGGTACGGTGACCTCCGCGAAGGTCATGATGGACCGCGAGACGGGCCGTTCCAAGGGTTTTGGTTTCGTCGAAATGGGTTCGGACGCTGAGGCGCAAGCAGCCATCAACGGCATGAACGGCCAGGCCCTCGAAGGCCGCGCCATCGTCGTCAACGAGGCTCGTCCTCGTGAAGAGCGTCCGGGCGGCTTCGGCGGCGGCGGTGGCCGTTCCGGCGGTGGCGGCTTCGGTGGTGGTGGCGGCTACGGCGGCGGCGGCGGCGGTGGCCGTTCCGGCGGCTACGGCGGCGGCGGTAGCAGCGGCGGTGGCGGCGGCTACGGTGGTGGTGGCGGCTACGGTGGTGGCGGCGGTGGCCGCTCCGGTGGCGGCGGCTATGGCGGCGGCGGCGGTGGCCGCTCCGGCGGTGGCGGCGGCTACGGTGGTGGCGGCGGTGGCTACGGCGGCGGTGGCCGTTCCGGCGGCTATTGATCCCACAACCTCGCAAGAGATCTGAGCAAAGCGCCCTTTCGGGCGCTTTGCCTTTTCTGGTGGAACTTCTCTAGTTCGTCCCCGCGGGGGCTGAGGCCGGACACGGTGCGTCCAGTGGACGCGCCGTGCCTGTCGAAGAGCTGCGGCGCAAGCCGAAGCGCGCTCTGCAAGACCGGCCAAGGTAGTCCTTGGACGAGGGGTTTCAGTACCCCAGCGTCGCCTTGGCGAAAACCTCGCTGGCGCGCACGGCACCTGGCTGTTCACGAGCCCGGTTCAGGCCCAGGCTGATGATGCGGCTCAGCCCGACACGGTGCTGGAACATCAACGACAGCACCCGCCCCCGGTTGTTCTGCGCAGCCAGATTCGCGCTGGCGTCGTCACGGCGGTTGAAGCGGGTCTGCTGCTGGATGAGCCGCAGGGAATCGCGCGGGCTCAGGTGCAAGACGACCAGACTCTGGGCGCTGCGGTCGGTGAAGGCGCGGTGGCCATCGGGTGCATCGACCCAGGCCAGTCCGAAGCGCTGCTCGAACTCCAGCCACAACCCGGCGGGCAGCGGCAGGCGCATCTGGGCCTGGATCTGGGCTTGCGCGCCCAGGCCCACGCGATCGGCATCGACGTCCAGGCGTCGGCCCCATTCCACCTCGGCATCCACGTAGTTCAGCAGTTCGCCCGGGTTGGACTCGATGCCGATCAGCAGCGTGCGCGTCGGGTGCAGCCGGCCGCCGCTGCGGGCGCGATGGCTGTCCAGGCCAACATGGCCCCAGACGCCGGTGTTGCGTGCGGCGGCGAACCAGAAGCCTGGCTGGAAGAGGCGGTCGACGACCTGGCCTGCCGCGACGCCGAGCAGCGGATCGGCCAGGGTGCGTGTCTCCTGAACTTTCAGCTGCACCTCGTGGTCGTGCATGTCGATGCCGKCGAACTCCCGTGGCCCCAGGCGCAGATAGCCGAAGGCCGACGCACGGCGAATGCCGCTCTGGTTGACGAAGCCGTTGTCATTGGCAAAGCGAGGGCTGATCTCCTCGACGTTGACGTTGGCCGCCCAGTCGGCATCCCGGTGGCGCCAGGCCGCCCAGGCGCGGTGGCCGCGTTCGCGGCTCACGCGCAGTACCTGGCCGTCGGCGTCCAGGCCCAGCGTCGTATCGGACAGCAGCAGATGGCCGCGCCATTGGTCGCTGTCGCCGGCACGCCAGACAGTGTCGCTGCCGATGACCTGGGTCGTCAGCCCCTTGCCAAAGTCGCGCAGCGACACCAGGCCCGCCAGGCCGAGGTCGCCAAGTTGCGTGCGGCCGCGCGCGAAGCTGGCCTGGGAGCCGCGTGGCTGCACGCCGCTGCGCGTCGCAAAGGCACCGGCGCGCAACACCGTTCCGCCGCCGGCGTCGCGCAGATTCAGGGCCGTGGCCTCGGCGCCGGCGCCGCGCCAGGTGGCGCGCAGGCCCCAGTCGGGGTCGGTGATGGCGCGCGTGTAGAAGGCCGCGAGGCTGCGGTTCTCGCCCGACTCATCGGGCTGGGTCGGGCCGACGACGTCGGCGCTCTCCAGGAAGAAGGGGCGCTTCTCGGGCACGCTGAGCGCAAAGCGCGTGTTGCCGGCGAGCTGGGGTGCGTCGAGTTCGACCTGGGAGAAATCGGGGTTGAGCGTTGCGTCCAGCACCCAGTCGGCGCGCGGTCGCCACTTGAACTCGGCGCCCAGCGAGGCCTTGCGCGTGCGGCGGGTGCCACTCTCGTCGCTGCTGTCGCGCGTCGAGCGCACTGTCAGCTCGGGCCGAAAGCCGATGAAGCTGCGTTCGCGCACCTGTTCTACCAGATCGCCCAGGCCGTCGAGCGGCTGCAGCTCGGCGATGAAGCTCAGCGCGTCCTTGTTCAGGGCCGGCGAGCTGACGTTGAGCGTGCGGTCTTCGCGGGGGATGTTGCGCGCGACCATGATGCGCCAGGGTGCGCCGCCGTCGTGCGGGAACCTGAGCGCCGCGATGGGCCAGCGCAGCTCGAGGCTGTAGCCGTCGGGCAGGCGGGTCGCGGCGGCATGGATGTCGAAGTCCGGTGCCGAGTCCTCGGTGTCCTCTTCGGCCGCGAACAGGCCGTCCTCGACGCCGCCGGCTGCACTGACTCGCACGTACTGAGCCGTGCGGCGATGGCCGACGGGGTCGATGAAGACGGAGACGAAGTCCTGGTCGGCCTTGACCTGATCGCGCCGGGCCAGCGGGGCGCGGATGCGGCTGGGTTCGGGGTCCCAGGCGCGGATGCCAAAGATGAGGGCGTCCTCGGTGACGAGAACCTGCACCGTGGTGCGCCAGCGCGCGGCCTGCTTGTCGGCGGGCAGGAACTGCGCAAAGCGTTCGTAGACGGGCGCGCGCAGCCAGGCCGCGTCATCCAGCTGCCCGTCAATGACAGGCGTGGCTTCGCCGGCTGCGAGGCGCAGGGCGGTGGGGTGTTGAAGTTCGGGGGTGTTGCCCCAGGCGGGCAGGGCCAGGGCGCAAAGGCCCAGGGCCATGCCCGAGCCGAGAAGGCGAAAAATCATGAATTTCGTCCGAGGTCGGCCGCCGAACGGGGCCGCAGGAATCAATGGGCTGGCGACGTCAGCGGTGGACGTGCAGCAGCGAGCGGGCGGCGCTGAAACGATGTTCAGCGCGCGGGCTTAGCAGGGGTGAAGCACCTTGGCCATGATGTCCTCCTCGGCTGCAACGGCAGCTCTCGGGTCGAAGGCGCGCAGTGTAGCCACGGCGCGCGGGCCGTGAACAGCCCTATTCGCTTGCCCGCTTCTTCCGCGGCCGGCTGCCCAGTGCCCGGTCGTAGAGCCAGTTGGGCAATATCCGCAGCAGCTTGGCCAGCACACCCATCTGCCACGGAATGACGCGGTAGCTGACCTGGGCGCGGATGGCGCGCACGGCCTGGTCGGCGAAGTCGTCGACCTGCATCAGGAAGGGCATGCTGTAGCGGTTGCCGCGCGTCAGCGGTGTGTCGATATAGCCCGGCAGCAGGGTGACGACGCTCACCCCGAAGGGGCGGCATTCGCCGCGCAGGCTTTCGCAGTAGGCGACGACGGCGGACTTGCTGGCGCTGTAGGCACCATGCCCCGGCAGGCCGCGGATGGCCGCGACGCTGGCGACGCCGACCAGCGTGCCCGAGCGGCGCTCGTTCATCGCGGCGACGAAGGGATGGAAGGTCGCGGCCAGGCCGACGTTGTTGGTCTCGAAGGTGCGGCGCATCACTTCGAGGTCGTCGAAGTGGGCCGTGTCCATGCCGATGCTGATGCCGGCATTGGCGATGACCACATCCGGCAGTCCTTGCGCGGCGATGCACTCGCGGCCGATGCGGGCCATGGCGTCCAGGTCGGCAACGTCCGCGCCGTAGACCTTGAAGCGGGCCGCGTCGAGCTTCTGCTCGGCCGCCCAGCGTTCGACCTCGGCGGTGCGGCGCGCGACCAGTGCGAGGCGTGCGCCGTCGCGGTAGTAGCGCAGGGCCAGGGCCTGGCCGATGCCGCTGGACGCGCCGGTGATGAAGACCAGCTCGCTCATTTCGGGGCCTTGGAGACGATTTGCCCCTGCGCCCTGCCCGTGAAGTGGACCTGGCCGGTCAGGTGACGGTACTCGAAGTTCTGCGCGTGCAGCGTCGAGCTGCCCTGGCGGATGGTGACCGGCAGGTGCGAGCGCAGGATCTCGCTGTTGGACAGGGCCTGCAGGAACTCGCCACGCACCTCGAGCTGGGCCGGCGCGTTCTCGCCGGCGCCGGGTGGCAGGCGGCGCAGGTGGACGTTGCCGAGCAGCTGCATGTCGCTGCCGTCGCCATTGCTGAGGGCGCGCTTGGCGTCGGCGATGGCCAGGCTGCCGTCCGGCCCGATGGCACGCACGCGGACCTCGTCGATCTCGACGGTGTCGGTGTCCGGGTAGTGGCGCAGTTCGGCGCCGGCGATCTGCACATGCAGCCGCCCATCGGCGCCGATGCGCTGGATCTCGAAATTGGCCATGCGGTAGTCGGGCAGATGGCGCGGTGCCGCCACCTCGCCAGGTGCATCAATCAGCGGCGTGTTCTTCACCAGCCACCAGGTTGCGCTGGCCAGCGCGGCCATCAGCAGCAGTGGCAGGTAGTTGGACAGCAGGCTCTGCAGCCGCCACAGCATGGGCCTGGGCTTCTGGCGGCGCGGCAGCGGTGCCGGCAATGCAACCGGTGTCACGAGGCCTTGCCCCCGTCCAGCGTGTCGTGATGAGTGTTGAGCAGACGCTCGTAATGGCCGGCGGCCATCAGCAGCACATCGCAATACTCGCGCGCCGCGCCGTAGCCACCGGCGGCGCGCGTGACATGGTGGGCGATGGCCAGTACCTCGGCATGAGCGCCGGGTGGCGCGCAAGCGAAGCCGGCCCGCGTCATCAGGGGCAGGTCAGGCCAGTCGTCGCCCATGACGGCGACCTCGTCCCAACTGGCGCCTAACTGGGCCAATAGGGGCTCGGCGGCGGCGAGCTTGTCGCGCGCACCGTAGACAGCGTGCTTCAGATCCAGGTCGGCGACGCGGCGGCGCACGGCCAGGCTGTCTCGGCCGGTGATGATGACCGGCGTGATGCCGACCTGCTGCAGCGACTTCAGCCCATGGCCGTCCAGCGTGTTGAAGGCCTTGAACCCTTCGCCATGCTCGCCGATGTAGATGCGGCCGTCCGTCAGCACGCCGTCGACATCGAAGATGGCCAGCTYGATGGCCAGGCCACGGCCTTGCGCCTTGACCAGGAGTTCGGGAGGGAATTTCAGTGCTGGCTTCACTTCAGATCACCTTGGCACGCATGAGGTCGTTGATGCTGATGGCACCCAGCAGGCGCTGCTCGGCATCGACGACCAGGACGACGGTGATGCGCGCGGCTTCCATCAGGTCGGCCGCGTCCACGGCAAGGGCTTCGGCGCCGACGGTGCGCGGCTTGGCATGGGCGACCTCGGCGGCGGTCAGCGCGCGCAGGTCGCGGCCCTGCTCAACCAGGCGGCGCAGGTCGCCGTCCGTAAAGATGCCAAGGACGTGATCGTCGCTGTCGACGATCACGGCCATGCCCAGGGCCTTGGCGCTCATCTCGCGCATCAGGTCGGTGAAGCCGGTGTCGGCCGCCACGCGGGGCAGGGCGTCGCCACTGCGCATCAGGTCGCGCACGTGCGTCAGCAGCTTGCGGCCCAGAGTGCCGCCGGGGTGGGAGCGGGCGAAGTCCTCTGCCTTGAAGCCGCGGGTGTCGAGCAGGGCCACGGCGAGGGCGTCGCCCAGGGCCATCTGGGCCGTGGTGCTGGCCGTGGGCGCGAGCTGCAGCGGGCAGGCCTCCTCGGTGACCGCGCTGTCGAGCACGATGTCGGCATGGGCGGCCAGGCTGGACTGCGGCCGCCCCGTCATGGCGACGATGGGAATGCCCAGGCGCTTGAGCACGGGCAGGATGGCGTTGAGCTCGTCACTCTCGCCGGAATTGGAGAGAGCCAGCACGACGTCACTGCTGGTGACCATGCCGAGGTCGCCATGGGCCGCCTCGGCGGGGTGGACGAAGAGGGCGGGCGTGCCGGTCGAGGCCAGCGTCGCGGCGATCTTGCGGCCCACGTGGCCGCTCTTGCCCATGCCCATGACGGCCACGCGGCCGCGGCAGGCCAGCATCAGCTGCACGGCGCCCGCAAAGGCGTCGCCCAGGCGGGGCGCCAGCTCGGCGAGGGCACGGGCCTCGACCTCGAGCGCCTGACGGCCGATGCGCACAGCGCGCTCGGCGGCAAAGACGGGAGAACTCATGAGGCCAGTGTAGACAAGGGCTCACGCGGGGCAACCGGCGTGGCATTCAGCCTCTTCGCGGGGCAGGTCAGAGCGCGCGTGAGACGCCAGCAAGCAGCAAGCCTGGTGGTTTCGGCGTCACCGGACAATGCCGGCCTATGCCGACCAAGCCATTAGATCGATCCGCGCGCGCCGCCTTGCCGGCCGGCRCACTGGCGCTGGCCCTGGCCCTGCTGGCGCTGCTGGCCTGGGACCTCAGCCATCTCGACCTCTGGGCGGTGCGCCTGGGCGGCGACGCCAACGGTTTCGCGTTGCGCGAGGCCTGGGTCACGCGGGTGCTGATCCACGAAGGCGGGCGGCTGGTCTCCTACCTGGCCATGGGCTTCATCGTGCTGCTCAATCTGGTGCCGCGGCTGCTGCCCGCGCTGAGCCGGCCGGAGCGGCGCTGGTGGCTGGTGACGACGCTGGTCTGCCTGGCCGTCATCTCGCTGATGAAGCGCTTCAGCCTGACGAGCTGYCCCTGGGATCTGGCCGAGTTTGGCGGTGTGGCCCATTACATCTCCCACTGGGTGCTGGGTGCGCATGACGGCGGTGGCGGGCACTGCTTCCCTTCCGGCCATGCGAGCGCGGCTTTCGCCTATCTCTGCGGCGGCTGGGCGCTGGCGCGGGCCTACCCGCGGGCTGCGCGCGCCTGGGTGCTGGCCTGTGTGTTGCTGGGCGTCGTCTATGGCGTGGGGCAGATGCTGCGCGGTGCGCATTACCCCAGCCACACGATGTGGACAGGTTGGATCTGCTGGGCGGTGACCGTGGCCGCCGCCCAGGTCCGGCCGTGGCGCTTCAAGCGCGGCGCCGCGGCCTGAGAGCGGCCAAGGCGGCCAGGCCACCGAGCAGCAACAGGGCGCTCGCCGGTTCCGGCACCGGCGTGACCGCGCCGGCGTCAAACGCGACGCTGCCGCCGGAGCCGAACAGGCCCAGCAGCACCGTCTCGTCGCCGCTGAAGACGGCCGTGGCCGAGTTGGTCTTGAGGTTGAAGCTGCCCTCCACCCAGGCGCCGAAGCCGCCTTTGTTGTCCTGGGGCCGATAGCGCAGCTTCACGGTGTCGCCCGAGGTCATGGACGCGCTGGCGAAGAGTTCGCTGCCGCCGCCGCCGCCGCTGATGTGCAGGCTGCTGCCCAGGGTGTCGCTGAAGATCATCTGGAAGAAGGAGTCGTTGCGGCCGGTGGATACCTTGACCACGTCCAGCGTGACCGTCTTGACGTGCTTGCCCGTCGCGACGGCGAGGAACCACTYGGGAATCGAGACGTCGACATGCTGGGTCCAGGCCAGGTCGGAGAAGCTGGCCTTGCCGATGCCCCCGCTGCTGACCAGGGTCAGGCCCCAGGAAAAGCTTTCGATGTCGATCCAGTCCTTGTGGTCCTTGTCGGTCGATTCACCGGGAATGCCGTCGATGTGCAGGAAATAGTCGTTGGCGGCCTGGGCGAGGCCCGCCGTGGCCAGACCGATGGCGAGCACTGCCACCCGCCAGGCCTGCTTGAAACCAGAAGCCATGTCGAATCTCCTTGCGCCCGGAATGAGCGCAGAGATGCTGGGCAAGAGCGGGGGTGCCCGCCATCCCCACGATGCAAAGGGTTTCCACAGAGTCGAGGAGGGAACGGGCGTCCTAGACTCGCCGCACAGGGACCTGTTCACATGACGGGAATCGGTGCGAGAGGGACTGCGCGGGTGTACGGCTAGGCGTCGCGCTGAAGCCCGGGTTGCATGCCCGGGCGATGCGCGCAACAACGCTGTGCGCCCGCGCAGCCCCTCTCCCGCAGGGTTGCCGCCCAACAGCCCGCGCGCGGCGTTGCGAAGCCTCGCTGGGGCCTACCCCAGCTTCGTTTCGCGCCTTGCTCGCGGGCTGTTGGGTGGCAACGCATCCGACTCCCGCCATGTGAGCAGGTCCCAACACCACGGAGGAGACACCGTGCAGCGGACCGACATCTCGGACCCGGCCTATTTCCACAAGGTCGTCGATTGCCAATGGGCCTGCCCGGCGCACACGCCGGTGCCCGAATACATCCGCCTCATCGCGCAGGGGCGGCATGACGAGGCGTATTGGGTCAACTGGGTCAGCAACGTGTTCCCAGGCGTGCTGGGTCGCACCTGCGACCGGCCCTGCGAGCCGGCTTGCCGACGCGGTCGCGTGGAGGAAAAACAGGCGGCCAAGCCCGAGCCCGTCGCCATCTGCCGATTGAAGCGCGTGGCGGCGGACAACAAGAGCGACGGGTTCCGCGCCATGATCCCCAAGCCCGCCGCGCGCAAGAACAAGCGCGTGGCCTGCGTCGGCGCTGGGCCGGCGTCGCTGGCGGTGGCGCGTGACCTGGCGCTGGAGGGTTATGCGGTCACCGTCTTCGACGGGGAAGCCAAGCCCGGCGGCTTCATCCGCACGCAGATCCCGCGCTTCAGGCTGCCGGAGCGCGTCATCGACGAGGAGTGCGGCTACATCCTCGGCCTGGGTGTCGAGTGGCGCGCCGGGCAACGCATCGAGTCGATGAAGGCATTGCTGGCCGAGGGCTGGGACGCCGTCTTCGTCGGCTGCGGCGCACCCCGCGGGCGCGACCTGCCCTTGCCAGGGCGCCAGGAGGCCACCGAGCAGATCCACATCGGCATCGATTGGCTGGCCAGCGTGTCGTTTGGCCATGTCACCAGCGTCGCGCCGCGTGTCATCGTGCTGGGCGGTGGCAATACGGCCATGGACTGCTGCCGCTCGGCACGGCGCCTGGGCGCCTCGTCGGTCACGGTGACCGTGCGCAGCGGCTATGCGCAGATGAAGGCCTCGCCCTGGGAGAAGGAGGACGCCGAGCATGAAGGCATCCCCATCCTCGATTTCCATGTGCCGCTGGCCTTCGAGCATGTCGGCGGCAAGTTGACCGGCATGCGCTTCAAGAAGGCGCAGACAGGCGAGGAGATCGTGCTGCCCTGCGACGAGGTGCTGATCGCCGTCGGCCAGGAGAACAGCTTCCCGTGGATCGAGCGCGACTCGGGCATCGCCTTCGACGAGCACGGGCTGCCGGTGCTGAACGCGCAGACCTTCCAGTCTTCGCTGCCCCATGTCTTCTTCGGCGGCGACGCGGCCTTCGGCCCGAAGAACATCATCACCGCCGTCGCTCACGGCCATGAGGCGGCCGTCAGCATCGACCGCCTGCTGCACGGCGAGCCGGTCACACAGCGCCCGCCGCCGCACGTCAACCTCGTGTCCCAGAAGATGGGTATTCACGAGTGGAGCTACGACAACGCGATCACCAACGACTTGCGCAGCAAGGTGCCCTGGACGGCTGCCAACATCGCGCTGGCCAGCATCAAGGTCGAGGTGGAGCTGGGCTTCGACGCCGCCACGGCCTTCAAGGAGGCCCAGCGCTGCCTGAACTGCGACGTGCAGACGGTGTTCGCGCCAAAGCTCTGCATCGAGTGCGACGCCTGCGTGGACATCTGCCCGATGGACTGCATCACCTTCACCGACAACGGCGATGACCTGCGCGAGCGGCTCAAGGCACCGGCGCTGAACCTGATGCAGGACGTCTATGTCGAGGGCGGTCTCAAGACTGGCCGCGTGATGGCCAAGGACGAGGACGTCTGCCTGCACTGCGGCCTGTGCGCCGAACGCTGTCCGACGGGAGCCTGGGACATGCAGAAGTTCCTGCTGGTCACCGCCAAGGCCGGCGCGGCCTGCCGTGACACCGCGACACGCAAGGAGGTGGTATGACGACGACCCCCACGCGCGCTTCGCGCACTGCCCCCCGAGGGGGCTCGGCCTCCCTAGGGGCGGCCCGTCGGGAGGCCGCATGAGCCGCATCGAAGCCGTCAACGACTTCGTCGTCAAGTTCGCCAACGTCAACGGCTCTGGCTCGGCTTCGGCCAACGAGTTGTTTGCGCGCGCCATCCTGCGCATGGGCGTGCCGGTCAGCCCGCGCAACATCTTCCCGAGCAATATCCAGGGCCTGCCGACCTGGTACGAGGTGCGCGTCTGCGAGGCCGGCTGGCTGGGCCGGCGCGGCGGCGTGGACCTGATGGTGGCCATGAACCCGCAGACCTGGGCCCAGGACCTGGCCGAGATCCAGCCTGGCGGCTATCTGTTCTACGACAGCACCAAGCCCATGCCGGCCAGCGCCTTCCGGCCCGACATCCACGTCATCGGCATGCCGGCCACGGCCATCTGCAACGCGACCTACGACGTGCCGCGCGAACGCACGCTGTTCAAGAACATCCTCGTGCTCGGCGCCTTGAGCGAGCTGATGGGCATCGAAGCCGCTGTCATCGAGAAGCTGTTTGCGGAGCAGTACAAGGGCAAGGAGAGGCTGCTGGACTCCAATGTGCGCGCCCTGCACGCGGGAGCTGAGTTCGCGCGCGACCATCTGTCGGTGCAACCTTTCGGGCTCAAGGTCAAGACGGCCGATGCGGTCGGCGACAAGATCTTCATTGAGGGCAATGCGGCGACAGCCCTGGGCTGCGTCTACGGCGGCGCCACCGTTTGCGCCTGGTACCCGATCACGCCGTCGTCCTCGGCCGCCGAAGCCTTCGAGAAATACGCAACCAAGTTCCGCACCGACCCCGAGACCGGCGAAAAGCGCTACGCCATCGTGCAGGCCGAAGATGAAATCGCCTCCATCGGCATCATCACCGGCGCCGGCTGGAACGGCGCGCGCGCCTTCACCTGCACGTCCGGCCCTGGCGTGTCGCTGATGACCGAGTTCCTCGGCCTGGCCTATTTCGCCGAGATCCCGTTTGTCGTCATCGACGTGCAACGCGGCGGCCCCAGCACCGGCATGCCCACGCGCACCCAGCAGGCCGACCTGCTCTCCAGCGCCTACGCCTCGCACGGCGACACCCAGCATGTGCTGCTGCTGCCCGAGGACCCGCGCGAGTGCTTCGAGTTCGCGGCCGATGCGCTGGACCTGGCCGAGCGCCTGCAGACGCCCGTCTTCTTGATGAGCGACCTGGACATCGGCATGAACCAGCGCTTGTGCGCGCCGCTCGAATGGAACGACGAGCGTCGCTACGACCGCGGCAAGGTCATGACGGCCGAGCAGCTGGACGCCGGCAAGGAGTTTGCGCGCTACAAGGACGTCGACGGCGACGGCATCCCCTGGCGCACCCTGCCCGGCACGCACGCCAGCAAGGGCGCCTACTTCACGCGCGGCACGACGAGGAACGAGCAGGCCCTCTACTCCGAGCGCGGTGACGACTACATCCGCAACGTCGAGCGCCTGCGCGCCAAGTTCGCCACCGCCGCGTTGCTGGCTCCTCAGCCGCTGGTGCGTTCCGCCGCGCAGAAGACCAGCGTCGGCGTTCTCTATTTCGGCTCCACTTCGCCAGCCATGGATGAGGCGCTGGTGACGCTGGCCGAGGCTGGCATCCATATCGACGCGATGAGGTTGCGTGCCTACCCCTTCCCGCCGTCGGTGGCCGAGTTCATCGCCGCGCATGGCGCCGTCTTCGTCGTCGAGCAGAACCGCGATGC
This sequence comes from Roseateles sp. P5_B10, assembly GCF_056400485.1. NCBI lineage: Bacteria > Pseudomonadati > Pseudomonadota > Betaproteobacteria > Burkholderiales > Sphaerotilaceae > Roseateles > Roseateles sp. P5_B10. Next base: position 3,956 of record NZ_JBFULE010000013.1, on the reverse strand, counting down.
GCAGATGCGCCGCATGCTGGTCAACGAGCTGGAGGTGGCGCCGGCTCACCTCACGCCGGTGCTGCACTACGACGGCACGCCGATCACGGCCCGCTTCATCATCGACGCGATCACGCGTCATGTGCATGCGCTGGCCACGGCGCCGAGGAGTGCCGCATGACCTATCTTGCGAAGCCCAAGCTGCACCATCCCAGCCTGACCAAGAACGCGGTCGGCTACACGCGCCGCGACTACGAAGGCAAGGTCTCGACGCTGTGCGCCGGCTGCGGCCACGACTCCATCTCCGGCGCCATCGTGCAGGCCTGCTGGCAGCTCGACATCGAGCCGCACCGCGTCGCCAAGCTCAGCGGCATCGGCTGCTCAAGCAAGACGCCCGACTACTTCCTCGGTGCCAGCCACGGCTTCAACACCGTGCATGGGCGCATGCCCAGCGTGCTGACCGGCGCCTACCTCGCCAACCGCGAGCTGCTGTATCTGGGCGTCTCCGGTGACGGCGACTCGGCCTCCATCGGCCTGGGCCAGTTCGCGCACGCCATGCGGCGCGGCGTGCGCATGGTCTACATCGTCGAGAACAATGGCGTCTATGGCCTCACCAAGGGCCAGTTCAGCGCCACGGCCGATAAAGGCTCGGTCGCCAAGAAGGGCGCAACCAACAACGACACCGCCATCGACCTCGCGGCCCTCGCGTTGCAGCTCGGCGCCACCTTCGTCGCGCGCAGCTTCTCGGGCGACAAGACCCAGCTCGTGCCCCTCATTGAAGGCGCCATGCGCCACGGCGGCGCGGCCTTCATCGACGTCATCAGCCCCTGCGTGGCCTTCAACAACCACGCCGGCTCGACGCGCAGTTATGACCATGTCCGCGACCACAACGAGGCGCTGAACCGCATCGACTTCATCGACCTGGCCGAAGAGCAGGTCGTCGAGCACTCGCCCGACGTCATTGACGTACCCCAGGCCGATGGCAGCACGCTGCGGTTGCGCAAGATGGCGCCCGACTACGACCCGACCGACCGCCTCAACGCCATGAGCGCGATGCAACTGCGCGCGGCGGCTGGCGAGATCGCCACCGGCCTGCTCTATGTCGACCCGGCGGCCAAGGATTGGCATGCGGCCCAGCGCACGGCGGCCGGCGCATTGAACAGTCTTGGTGAAAAAGCACTCTGCCCGGGCTCGGTCGCGTTGGCAAAGATCAATGCCGGGCTGAGATGATCCGGGGCCATGCGCCCACACCAACTGACCCTCCTCGCCGCGGTTCTCGTCCTAACCGCCTGCGCCAGCTCCAACCAGGACAAGGTCGCCAACGCCGCGACCACGCCGTTGTCCGACCTCAACGTCGTGCGCGCCGAGATTCCCGACGTACTCAAGGCGGCCGCTGCCGCGCCCTATGCAATGCCGGCCGATACGAGCTGCGGTGGCCTGGCCGCCGGCATCCGTGCGCTGGACGAAGTCCTCGGCCCCGATCTGGATGCGCCTCACACCAGTGGCAATCCCGGCCTGCTGGATCGGGGCGGAGATGCCGCCACCGGTGCGCTGCAGCGCACGGCCGAAGGCGTCATCCCTTTTCGCGGCTGGGTGCGCAAGCTCAGCGGCGCCGAGCGCTACGCGCATCAAGTCAGCGCGGCCATCACGGCCGGCGGCGTCAGGCGTGGCTATCTTCGTGGGCTTTCGGCCGCCAAGGCCTGCACGGCGAAGCCGGCTTGAGCGCCTAGCGCTCCATCTTCACGGGCGCCATGTCGCGGATGTAGAAGACGCCGTCCCATTGCGCACCCAGGCCAATGCCGGTGCCCAGAGGGATGCTGTAGCCGAACTCCATGCCGCGCGTCGGCAGGCCGATCTTGAGCTTCTTCGGCGCATTGAGGAAGGCGAAGCCGGCCGGATCACTGGCCAGGGCGGACTCGAGGCTGCGCGGATAGGCCGGCGGGATTGCCTGCACCTCGCCCGAGGCGAACTCCATGAAGCGCCCCTGCAGCGCGGTGGTGTTCAGCACGTAGTAGTCGCGGCCCAGCTTCTGGCCGAGGATGTCGCCGGCATAGCGATGGCTGTCGTCGAACTTCACGCCGCGCGCCACGTGGATGGTGTGGGCCCAGATGACGGCCTTGCGGCCCGGGTAGACGTGCTGCAGCTGCCACAGCACGTTGTCGGCCATCTCGTGGTCGCGCAAGTATTCGCCGTGCCAGAAGTTGGCCGCCTGGGCCTGCAATCCGGCCAGGCTGCGGCACAGCAACTCGTCGCCGCCGGGCTTGCACAGCGCGGCCTTCAGACGCGTGGCCACCGCGTCGAAGGTCTTCGCGTCGTTGCTTGATGGTGGCGTGCGGTCCATCTGCATCAGCTTGTCGGCGAGGCGTTCGAACACCGGCCAGTCGCTGGCATCGCCTTGCAGCCTGGCGCGCAGTCGTGGCGACAGCTCGCTGCGGCTTAGAGCCCCGCTGAGCTGGCTGTCGATGCCAGACAGCAGCATGGGCTTGGGACCGGCCTGCGCCTCGTCCAGATAGCGCAGCAGCGTGCGGCCGGCGTCGCTCTTGGAGTACATGTAGAAGACATTGCCCGGCGCCAGCGCATCGAGCTGCTCACCGCGCTGCATGGCCTGCTGCAGCAGCGCCACGTCGAAGACGCCGCTCTCCAGCAGCAGCACGTCGAAGCCTTTCTGCTCATGCAGATAGCGCACCAGCCGCGTCTTGAGCTCGAACTCCTGGCGGCCGCCATGCGTCTGCTCACCCAGGGCCACGACGCGGGCATGGCCGATGGCGTCGCCAAAGGCCTGCAGCTGCGCATCGGTCAGCTCTGCCGGTGAGTTCGCGGCCATGGGTTTCATCCGGGCGCGCACCCAGTCCATCGAGCCGTCTTCGGCCGCCCGGGCACTCGTCACCATCATCGTCAGCGCGGCCAGCGCCAGCCATTTCCTGCTCATCGCCACTCCTTCTGTGGCGGGCAGGATAGCCACTCGCAACTGGTATCTGGCTCCTCAGGACAGGCCCAAGCTGGGCTCCTGGTCGGCCTCGTCCACGGGCCGCGCTGGTATGGTCGCCAGCGCCAGCTCGGCGCTGTTCAGCGCCCCTTCGATGAAGCCCTGGTAGTCCGAATAGGCCTCGCCGACGATGTGCAAGTTGCGCGCGCCGCTGCCGAAATCGAAGGCCTTGAAGGCGTCCATGACCTTCCACGAGCGCACGCCCGGCTGCCATCCGTGGTTGGCCGCGCCGTAGGGCGCGCGGGCCCAGTCGCGGATGCCATACGTGATGATGCTGTTGCGGATGTACTGGCTGGTCTCGGCCAGGCTCAGGTCGCCAAAGACGCGCCGTGCGTTGTCGGTCAACTTCAAGGCCGACTCGGCATTCGCATCCGCCGCCCGCTTCACGTCGCGGGCCACGAAGAGGGTGAAGGCATCGACGATGCGCGCGTTCTGGTCCACTTCGGCGCGGTCGTGGCGGTCGCCGTCGATGACGTAGTGGCGCCAGAACTCGGTGGACGGGCGGTCCATGTAGAGCAGCACCATGCCGTGGCCGTCGGCGTCGGCCTCGGGGGCGCGGCGGAAGTAGTGGATCTCGCGCGTCGGCATGCAGTTGGCGTATTGCTGCGGCGYCTGGCCGTAGCTCCACCACGGCGTGTTGCAGACGAAGAAGACCTTCAGCATCGGGAAGCCATTGACGCAGTCCAGCTGCGAGGCGATGTGCTCGGGCAGGTGGCGCGTCAGCTTGAGCAGCGGCAGCCGCGGCAGCGCGAGGATCAGCCGCTCGGCACGCAGCGTGAGAGCGCCGTTCTGCGTCGCCACGTCCAGGGCCAGCGTCGGCTTGCCCAGCTCCACGGGGCGCACGCCCATCAGCTTGTGGCCGCCCGCCAGCGTCACGTTGGCATGGCCGCGCAGCCGCGTGAGCAGCCCTTCGGTCAACTTGGCAGAGCCGCCCTCGATGCTGGCGAGCTGCTGGCCCACGGTCTTGAGCGCGCGCAGCCACCAGATGATC